>NZ_JBDOOX010000010.1:0-80422 GCF_039830575.1 Chromohalobacter sp.
CCATCGGTTACGGACTGCCGGACTTCGCAGAGGAACTCAACTACGGAGTCGATCTATCAACCATCTGAGGGTGGTATCAGATTGATGGGGTGAAGGTGCCCCATCAACCATTAAATCCGTATACCCGTTTTATGCTGAGCGCTGTCGAGAGTGGTCGTGCGTCGCCCACTCGTTTTCCGATGACGCATTCATTGCGTTCCGAACCGAGAGGGAGCACATGGCATGGGACTGTTGATCGACGGTCGCTGGCACGATCAGTGGTACGACACCAAGAAGCACGGCGGCGAGTTCGTGCGCGAGTCGGCCAAGCTGCGCGATTGGGTCACGGCGGACGGGTCGCCGGGGCCGGAAGGGCAGCCGGGGCTGGTTGCCGAACCGGGGCGTTTTCATCTCTACGTCTCGCTGGCTTGCCCCTGGGCGCATCGCACCTTGATCATGCGCAAGCTCAAGGGGCTGGAGGACATGATCGGCGTGTCGCATACCAGCCCGTTGATGCTGGCCAACGGCTGGACGTATGCCACCGATGAAGGCTCCAGCGGCGACCCGCTCAATGGCGTCGATTACCACCACCAGCTGTATACGCTGACCGATCCGCAGTATACCGGTCGGGTCACGGTGCCGGCGCTGTGGGATCGCCGGACCGGACGCATCGTCAACAACGAGTCCGCCGAGCTGGTGCGCATGCTGGGCAGCGCCTTCGATGACCTGACCGGCAATCGCCTGGATTTCTACCCCGAGGATCTGCGCGAGACCATCGATGCCGTCAATGCCGATGTCTACGATCACGTCAACAACGGCGTCTACAAGGCCGGCTTCGCAACGGATCAGAAAGTCTACGACAAGCACGTCGCGGCCCTGTTCGCGGCTCTCGACCGGCTCGAGACGCGTCTCGAGGCAGGCCGCTATCTCGCCGGGGAGTGGCTCACCGAGGCGGACATTCGACTCTTCACCACGCTGGTGCGCTTCGATGCCGTCTATCACGGACACTTCAAGTGCAATCTGCGGCGTATCGAGGACTACCCCAATCTGTCGAATTATCTGCGCGAGCTGTACCAGTGGCCGGGCATCGCCGAGACCGTGAGCTTCGATCACATCAAGCGCCACTATTATTACAGCCACGACACCATCAATCCGACGCGCATCGTCCCCCAGGGGCCGGTACTCGATCTCATGCGACCGCATGATCGCGAGCGCTTGCCCGGTCGAGGCATTCGCGGCGCCTGAGGCGCGGCTGTCCATCCCGGGGCGCTGTCAGTCGCCGCGTGCCCGGGCGCGTGTCAGCCAGCGGTCGAGTGCATTGGCGAAGGTGCGGCGTTCGACATCGCCGTAGGGCTTGGGGCCGCCGGTATGCTCGCCGCTGGCGCGCAGTGTCTCCATGAAGTCGCGCATCTGGACCTGGGCGCGGATCCCGTCGCGGGTCAGCGCTTCGCCGCGGTTGGTGATGACGTCTGCGCCACGGCCCAGGGCGGCTTCCGCCAGTGGCAGGTCGGCAGTAACGACCAGGTCGCCCGCGGCCACCCGATCGACGATCGCATCGTCGGCGGCGTCGAAGCCCCCGGGTACGGCCAGCGCGCTGACCCAGGCCGAGGGTGGCAGGGGCAGGCGATGGTTGGCCACGAAATGCGTCGGGGTCCGGGTGCGTTCGGCGGCACGCACGATGACTTCGCGGGCATGGCGCGGACAGGCGTCGGCGTCGATCCACAGCGTCGGCATAGATAGAGGCTTCCTCGGGAGTCGTCGGGTTCGATGAACGAATTAATTTGGGCAAAGCCATTGGTCAATGGTAGTATGCCACCTCCTCGCATGTGTTGACCCCTCCATCCTGTATTCGTCCCTGTGCGATGTGCCTTCCACCGAGTGTGGATTGGACCAAAAGGACGTTTCTGCGCAAGGCGCATTGCCCGCTCGCTTCGAGCCGGCCGTGAGAGCGCTTGCCGCATCGATGGCGCGCCAAGACGCGTAAGGTCGCCACAGCTGCCGCTCATGCGGCAGGACGCAGGTGCTGCGACCGGCGCCTTTTGTTTCGATGCCCCAGGCCAAGCGGCCGATGGGCGATGAAGGCGCCTTGAATTTTTCCGCCGGTTCGCGCCGGCTATCCAAGGTGTGACATGACCACGACTCCCGTTGCCTCGCCGACTTTCGCCGAGCTTTCGCTGCCGTCTACCATTCTTTCGACGCTTGAAACCCTAGGCTATGAGACGCCTTCGCTGATTCAGGCCAAAACCATCCCCGCATTGCTCGAAGGCCGCGATGTGCTGGGACAAGCCCAGACCGGTACCGGCAAGACCGCCGCCTTTGCCTTGCCGCTGCTGTCGCGTCTCGACCTTCAGCGCCGCGAGCCGCAGGTGCTGGTACTGGCGCCGACGCGCGAGCTGGCCCAGCAGGTGGCCGCTTCCTTCGTCCAATACGGTCGCGGCGTCAAGGGCCTCGAAGTGCTCAGCCTTTGCGGCGGCCAGGAATATCGCGAACAGCTCAGCGGGCTGCGCCGTGGCGCTCAGGTGATCGTCGGCACGCCCGGACGCGTGATCGACCACCTCGACCGTGGCAGCCTCAAGCTCGACGGACTCAATGCGCTGGTGCTCGACGAAGCCGACGAAATGCTGCGCATGGGCTTCATCGATGACGTCAAGCGCGTGGTCTCCGACACGCCGAAGGATGCGCAGCGCGTGTTCTTCTCGGCCACGCTGCCCGATGAAATCTCGCGCATCGTCAACCATTACCTGGTCGACCCGCTGCGGATCGCCATCGAAACCAAGACCAAGACCGCCGAAGGCATCGAGCAACGCCTGGTGCGCATCGAGGGCGGGGCCAAGCTGGAAGCGTTGTCGCGTCTGCTCGAGGTCGAGCCGGTGGATGCCGCGATCGTCTTCGTGCGTACACGGGCGGCGTGCACCACCCTGGTCGAGCAACTGTTGCTGCGCGGCGTGAATGCGGCGGCACTGTCCGGGGACCTGGACCAGAGCCTGCGCGAACGCACCGTCGAGCGCCTCAAGCGCGGCAAGGTCGACGTCCTGATCGCCACCGATGTCGCCGCGCGCGGCCTCGACGTGCCGCGTATCACCCACGTCTTCAACTATGACCTGCCCCAGGACGCCGAAGCCTACACGCACCGCATCGGGCGTACCGGCCGTGCCGGGCGTACGGGCGTGGCGATCACCTTCGCCGGCGGTCGCGAGCAGCGTCGCGTACGTGACATGGAGCGCGTGACCGGTCAGCAGATGCAGGAAGTCGAGCTGCCGGACGAAGACGCGATTCGTGCCCATCGTAACGAGCTGTTCCGCAAGCGTGTACTGGATACGCTCGCTCGTGGCAGCGACTATCAGCGCGAGTTGATCGACGGCCTGGTGGATGACGGTTACGACCCGGTCGACCTGGCCTGCGCCATGGCCAGCATGGCGCGTTCCGGCGAAGCGCCCATCGGTCGCTTGCCCAAGCCCGGCGAACGCCGCTCGCGTCAGAGCAGCGGCCGCGACGACAAGCCCAACCGTCGCGATCGCGGGCCCAGTGCCGGCATGACGCGTTATCGCGTGTCGGTGGGTCACAAGGATGGCGTCAAGCCCGGCCAACTGGTCGGGGCGCTGGCCAACGAGGGTGGCATCGACGGCGGCAAGATCGGGCGGATCGACATCCGCAACGCCTTCTCCGTGGTCGAGCTGCCGAATACGCTGCCGGCAGCCGTCCTGTCGCGCATCGCGCAGGCACGCGTGGCGGGTCGTCCGCTGGAGATCGCCGAGGACCATGGTGCGCCGGAGCGCGCGCCCCGTCGGCGCCGTGAAGACGGCGACAGCACGCCGCGCCGTCGCTCGCAGGCATAACCGGGCCGTTCGCGGCCGATGTCGCTTGCCGGTCTCTCGGCAAGCGACCAAGAAAAACGCCCCATGGCCATGCCATGGGGCGTTTTCGTTTGAACGGGGCGTGTCATGCCACGCCCCGGCATGTTGCGTTATCAGCTTTCGCGCTTGCCATCCACCAGGCGCTTGAGTCCCAGGCTGTTGGCTTCCTTGAGCGCTTCGGGCAACAAGGCATCCGACAGGTTCTGGTAGCACACCGGGCGCAGGAAGCGATAGATGGCGGCGCTGCCCACGGAGGTGGTGCGCGAGTCGGACGTGGACGGGAAGGGGCCGCCGTGCACCATGGCATGGCAGACTTCGACGCCGGTGGGCCAACCGTTGGCCATGATGCGACCGGCCTTGCGCTCAAGCACCGGCAGCAGCTTCGCCGCGTCCTGCGTATCGCCTTCATCCATCTGCAGGGTCGCGGTCAACTGGCCTTCGAGGGCCTCGGCCACACGCTTCATTTCATCGAGATCGTTGCAGACCACGACCAGAGACGAGGCACCGAAGACTTCCTCCTGGAGCGACTCGTCGGCCAGCACGTCGGCGCCCTGCGTGGTGAAGAGCCCCGCCTGGCACTGGTTCTCGCCGTCGCCGGTCAGGCCGCGGCTCACTTCGTTGACCTTGGGGTTGCCGGCCAGCTTGGCGACACTCTGCTCATAGGCCGCATGGATGCCCGGTGTCAGCATGGTGTTGGCGGGCACTTCCTTGAGGGCCTTGCCGGCTTCCTCGATGAAGTTGTCCAGCGCGTCGCTCTTGAGGCCGAGCACCAGCCCCGGGTTGGTGCAGAACTGACCCGCGCCCATGGACAGGGAGCCCACGAACGACTGCGCGAGATCGGTGCCGCGCGCTTCCAGTGCCTTGGGCATCAGGAAGACCGGGTTGATGCTGCTCATCTCGGCGTAGACCGGGATCGGTTCGGGGCGAGACTGTGCCGCCTGCAGCAGCGCCAGGCCACCCTTGCGAGAGCCGGTGAAGCCGACGGCCTTGATGCGGGGATGCTTGACCAGCGCGGTGCCGACGTCGTAACCGGCATCGAAGAGCAGGGAGAACACGCCTTCGGGCATGCCGCACTTCTCGGCGGCGCTCTGGATGGCGCGCGCCACCAGTTCGGACGTACCGGGGTGGGCGGCGTGTGCCTTGACGATCACCGGGCAGCCCGCGGCGAGTGCCGAAGCGGTATCGCCGCCGGCCACGGAGAACGCCAGCGGGAAGTTGCTGGCACCGAAGACCGCGACCGGGCCCAGCGCGATATGACGCTGACGCAGATCGGGACGCGGCAGCGGCGTGCGTTCGGGCAGGGCCGGATCGACGCGTACGTCGAGCCATTCACCGGCACGAACCACGTTGGCGAACAGGCGCAGCTGATTGCAGGTACGCCCGCGTTCGCCTTCGAGGCGCGCGACCGGCAGACCGCTTTCGCTCATCGCACGTTCGATCAGGCCACCACCCAGGTGTTCGATTTCCTCGGCGATGGTTTCCAGGAACTTGGCCCGCGTTTCCAGCGAGGTTTCCCGATACGCGTCGAAGGCGTCCCAGGCGAGCTGACAGGCACGTTCGACCTGCTTGCTATCGGCGCTGAGGAATTCGGGGGGCAGCGTCTCTCCGTTCGAAGGGTCGACGGCTTGGAAGCTGGCGCCGGGGCCGGCTTCGATGGTGTTACCGATAATCTGCTTGCCTTCCAATATCATGGTTGCCTCCTGGCATCGATGGGCATTGCTATGACATGGCGACGCGTGACGCCCGAGTCAAGGGGGGCTTTCGATACGCTCGCCGATGAGGCGTCATCTGGTGACATGATGTCCGCCTCCCGTGTCATGGAGATGAAGCTTGCTTGAGTGTCACGGGCGGGCGCGATGCCCGCCCATGGGTGTCGCGGGCGCCGGTCAAGCGTCGCGACGGCGCATGAGATAGTCGAACAGGGCACCGCTGCCGAATTGCCAGGGCCGAATGCGGTCGCTGGTGTCGACGCGATTGACCAGGGCGCCGAGCGTGGGGGTGGCGATGGTCACCACATCCTCGAGATGGTGAGTGAAGCCGCTGCCCTGCGTATCGCGATCCTGCGTCGGGGCGAAGAGGGTGCCCAGGAACAGCATGAAACCATCCGGATACTGATGGTGGCTGCCGAGCGTCTGGGCGACGAGATCCAGCGGATCGCGGCTGATCTGGTTCATCGAGCTGACCGCCTCCAGCTGGAAACCGTCCTCGCCCTGGACATCGAGGCTGACCTCCAGCGTCCGTACACTGTCGATGTCGAAGTGGTCGTCGAACAGGCGGACGAAAGGTCCGATGGCGCAGGAAGCGTTGTTGTCCTTGGCCTTGCCCAGCAGCAGGGCGCTTCGGCCCTCGACATCGCGCAGGTTGACGTCGTTGCCCAGCGTCGCGCCGCGGACCCGGCCCCGGGAATCCACCGCGAGCACTACTTCGGGTTCGGGGTTGTTCCACTTCGACGCCGGATGAATGCCGATGCGATGGCCCAGGCCGACCGCCGACATGGGCTGGGACTTGGTGAAGACCTCGGCGTCGGGACCGATGCCGACTTCCAGGTATTGCGACCACATGCCGAGTTCCACCAGCTTCGCCTTCAGGGCGTCGGCCTCGGCGGAGCCCGGTGTCAGCTGCGACAGGTCATCGCCAATCAGCGAGGTCACGGTATCGCGCAGCGTGGCGGCCTGCTGGCTGTCGCCACGGGCCTGTTCCTCGATCACTCGCTCCAGCATCGACGCGGCGAAGGTGACGCCGCATGCCTTGATCGCCTGCAGGTCGCAGGGCGCCAGAAGGTGCCAGGTGGCGGGATCGCCTTCTCCCTGGAGCGACGCCTCCAGGCAGTCACTGACCGGCATGATCGGGGCATCCGGTGCCTGGGCGACACGCACCAGGACGTCATCGTACTCCAGCAATGCACTGAAGGTGGGCGCCAACGCACTGATGTCGTGCAGCACGCCGTCGCGTACGGTGACCAGGCGCGGTCCTTGGGCATCGGGATCCCAGAGACGGCCGATCAGGCGATCGTTGCCGGCTTCCTGGGGCAGAAACGGGTGGAATTCGTTCATGAGGGCGCCTTTGGCTTTATCGCATCAGGCCGTAAATGTTGAACATAGGCTGCACATGTTCAACATAGACTTTCGTATACCCGGTGGCGTGCGGCGTGCTGTCGAACGGTGCCGACACGGCCTTCTCGGGCAAGGTGGCCGTCGCCGTCGGCGCTCGAAAAAAATCATGTCAGCAGCGATCTGGCGCCGCTCGTGAGCGTTTCGTATCGGAATGGATCGTCGGGCCTGAAGGACTGGATGGCCACAGGGTGTATCGGGAATAACCATTGGTATATCGGTTTCGGTGTTTTTTGACATTATCAGGTTATTGAAAGAGGCGTTTATGGTGACGGCAACGCTGATGCGACCGTGACTGGAGGAAGACGCATGACCCATAAAAAGCGCCCGCTACGCTCGGCCGAATGGTTCGGCAACGATGACAAGAACGGCTTCATGTACCGCAGCTGGATGAAGAACCAGGGCATTCCCGATCATGAGTTTCGCGGCAAGCCGATCATCGGTATCTGCAACACCTTCTCCGAGCTGACACCGTGCAACGCCCATTTCCGCAAGCTGGCCGAGCACGTCAAGAAGGGGGTGCTCGAAGCCGGCGGCTATCCGGTGGAGTTTCCGGTCTTCTCCAATGGCGAGTCCAATCTGCGTCCCACCGCGATGTTCACGCGCAATCTGGCGAGCATGGATGTCGAGGAAGCCATCCGCGGAAACCCGCTCGACGCCGTGGTGTTGCTGGTGGGGTGCGACAAGACCACGCCGGCTCTGCTGATGGGCGCGGCAAGCTGCGATATCCCCACCATCGTGGTCACCGGCGGTCCGATGCTCAACGGCAAGCACAAGGGGCGTGACATCGGCTCGGGCACGGTCGTCTGGCAGCTCTCCGAGGAGGTCAAGGCCGGCAAGATATCGCTGCATGACTTCATGGCCGCCGAGGCCGGCATGTCGCGCTCCGCCGGCACCTGCAACACCATGGGGACGGCCTCGACCATGGCCTGCATGGCCGAGTCGCTGGGCACCTCGCTGCCGCACAATGCCGCGATTCCTGCCGTCGACTCGCGCCGTTACGTACTGGCGCACCTGTCCGGCAATCGCATCGTCGAGATGGTCGACGAGGACCTCACCCTGTCCAAGGTGCTCACCAAGTCCGCATTCGAGAATGCCATTCGCACCAATGCCGCCATCGGCGGTTCGACCAACGCGGTGATTCACCTCCAGGCCA
This sequence comes from Chromohalobacter sp., assembly GCF_039830575.1. Classification (NCBI taxonomy): domain Bacteria; kingdom Pseudomonadati; phylum Pseudomonadota; class Gammaproteobacteria; order Oceanospirillales; family Halomonadaceae; genus Chromohalobacter; species Chromohalobacter sp. The sequence continues at coordinate 8,100 of NZ_JBDOOX010000010.1, forward strand.
TCGCGGGGCGCATGGGGGTCGATCTCACGCTCGACGACTGGACCCGGGTGGGACGCGGCACCCCGACCATCGTCGATCTGCAGCCCTCCGGCCGTTATCTGATGGAGGAGTTCTATTACGCCGGCGGCCTGCCCGCCGTGCTGCGCCGTCTCGGCGAGGCCGACCGGCTGCCCCACAAGGATGCGTTGACCGTCAACGGCAAGACGCTGTGGGAAAACGTCCAGGACGCGCCGCTCTACAACGATGCCGTGATTCTGCCGCTGGATGCGCCGCTTCGCGAGGATGGCGGGATGTGCGTGATGCGCGGCAATCTCGCGCCCAACGGGGCGGTGCTCAAGCCCTCTGCCGCGACCCCGGCACTGATGAAGCACCGCGGGCGTGCGGTCGTCTTCGAGAACTTCGACGATTACAAGGCGCGTATCAACGACCCGGATCTCGACGTCACCGCCGACGACATTCTGGTGATGAAGAACTGCGGGCCGCGCGGTTACCACGGCATGGCCGAAGTCGGCAACATGGGGCTGCCCGCCAAGCTGCTCGAGCAAGGCGTCACCGACATGGTGCGGATCTCCGATGCGCGCATGAGCGGCACGGCGTATGGCACCGTGGTACTGCACGTGGCGCCGGAAGCCGCGGCGGGCGGGCCGCTGGCCGCGGTTCGCAACGGCGACTGGATCGCGCTCGACGCCTATTCCGGCAAGTTGCACCTGGAGGTCGACGACGCCGAGATCGCCTCACGGCTGGCCGAGGCGGACCCCACCGCCGAGTCGACGCGCATCGCCAGCACCGGCGGATATCGCCAGCTCTACATCGAGCACGTGCTGCAGGCCGACCAGGGCTGCGATTTCGACTTCCTGGTGGGATGTCGCGGTGCGGAAGTCCCCCGTCACTCGCACTGAGCCGAGTGGCGCGGACAGAGCAAGAGGGCGGCCGATCGGTCGCCCTCTTTGCGTATGAGGCAAGAAGACCGGAGCGTGACGAGGCGTCTACGCCTGTTGGAAGACGTCGCGCTTATGGCAGAGGGCGATAGTCAAAGTAGGAGAAGTCCGCGGCTCGGCGCCGGCCACCCAAATCCTGTGCACAGAGTCCCACGAAAGTGCCGGTGAAACGTATGTAATCGGCAGCATCATCGGAAAGATGGCGGATATCGATCACGTCGCCAATGGTGCGCCACGCCTCATCGACTGACGCAACGTGGAACTGCAGCCGTTCGTTGTGGATCGTTGCCATCAAGCGAATCGGGCCTTCCGGGAGTGCGACTCTCTCCGTCAGCAGCTCATCGTATTGGCCATGGCGGGACTCGATGATGCCGAGACATCTTCCCCGTGCCTCATGATGCGTGACATACAAGTAGGCATAATCGGTCGTATCGTAATAGATGATCAGCCCTGCCATCTGTTGAAAATTTTCCGGCGAATACTCGAGTTGGGTTTCGATCTCGACATGGAAGTCGGTCAGTCGTCTTGCCAGCAGGCTTTGGCGATGCATCGACTGCATCGATTCGCCCCCTTTGAGACGCAAGAAACCAGGACGTTCGGAGAGCGATATCCAGTCCTCGCCGAAGGGTCGCCGTAGTGAATTCCAGTAGCCCTTCAGCTCGGGAGAAGAGAATTCATCCCGATCGTTTTCCATCGGCATGGGGTGGGGCGGTAGCTTCGGTGCCTCTACGTTGATGCTGGGGTGAGGACCATCCATGACACGTAGCCATCCGTCCTGGGTCCAGTGACATTTTTGGATGGCCGTTTCGCGTCCGAGAATGCATTTGTCCTCCACGACCGGGCGAGCGCATAGATGGGCCATATACCACTCTCCGTTTTGTGTCTCGACGAGGCTGGCATGCCCTGCCTTCTGCAATTGCCCTGCCTGACCTGGATCGGAAGTCAGGACTGGGTTGTCGGGATCGACTTCGTAGGGCCCCAGCAGGGAAGCTGATCGCGCAACTGTGACGGCGTGAGTGTATCCGGTGCCGCCTTCGGCCGTGATCAGATAATAATATCCGTTGTGCTTGTAGAGGTGAGGCGCTTCCGTGACGCCGAGTCGAGTCCCTTTGAAGATGTTGTGCACGGGCCCCGTCAGAGATTGACTGATCCTGTCGTAACGCTGGAGTGCGATGCCAGCGAAAGCGTTTTCCCCCTGGCGGAAATCCCAGATCATGTTCAGAAGCCAGCTCGAGCCATCATCATCATGAAACAGGGAAGGGTCGAAGCCACTACTGTTCAGATAGACGGGGTCGGACCAGGGCCCTTCGATATTCTCGGCGGTGACGAGATAGTTATGTGTATCCTTGAAAGCGCCTTTTCGGCTTTTGACATCGGTATAGATCAGGTAGAAGACTCCATCGGCATGGCTCAAGCAGGGTGCCCAGACACCGCCCGAGTCGATGTTGCCAACCATGTCGAGCTGAGTAGTTCGCGTCAGCGGATACGTGAGCAACCGCCAATGCACCAGATCTCTGGAATGGTGGATTTGCACGCCGGGAAACCACTCGAACGTGGACACCGCGATATAATAGTCGTCGCCTACGCGTAGCATCGAGGGATCCGGGTGATACCCGGGCAAGACGGGATTGGTAATGATCGCCATATGATCGGCTTCCTTGTTGCCAAGCGGTGTGAACTCAAGCTCTTGCCTTGAGATCCTCGATGATGCTCGGATAGCGTTTATCAAGATCGTAAAAAAGCATGAGTACGATAAGAAGCACGCAAAGCGCGAGCGGCAGATAAATGAACAGCGTCTGGATCGATAGCAAGGCCGTCGCGCTCTGTTCACCACCCCCGCCGACATAACCACCGAACGCCAGTACCCAGCCAATGAGGGCCGTACCCAGGCCGCTGCCGATCTTGATGCCCATGCTGCCGCCGCTATACACCATGCCCTCGTTGCGGATGCCGGTCTTCCATTCGCCGTACTCGATGGTATCGCCGAGGATGGCAAACATGCTGCCATTGATGGGTGCCTTGCCGATGCCTCGAATAATGGTGCCGGCGATGATTAGCGTTACATTGCTGAGATCGATCAACATCACGAGATATCCGAAAATGGTGATCAACTCGCCGACGATGATGGCGTTACGTTTACCGTAACGCTTGGTTAGCGGAGCCACGCAGGCCATCCCCACGAGGATGAAGGCGATATAGGCCGTGGTGACGATTCCCACCATCCAGGTATCGTCCAGAATGTATTCCGCGTAATAGACCACGGCACCGGAGTTGAGCGCGTTGAAGATATAGGTCATCAGGATGAAAGAGGTCGCCAGCGCCCAATACCGGTTCTTGCATAGTGTCAGCAGGCTTTCCTTGAGTGAGACGGTAGAATCCCGTTGGCGTTGACTGGCAGGTTTGACGCGCTCGCGTGTCGTCTTGAAGGTAAAGATGAAAAGCGCAGTACCGATCGATCCAAAAATCATGAAGGTCACGACCCACCCGAATTGTCCTCCGCCGAGCAATGTCGCGACAGGTAGCGTCAGATTGCTGACCAGCAAGACCCCCACGAGGGCCAGACTCATGCGGTAGACGTTCAGCAACGAACGTTGATATTGATCCTGGGTGATCAGCGAGTTCATCGTCCCGTAGGGAACGTTGAGCCCTGTATATACGAGACATACCACGTTGTAGGTCACGGCAATGTAGACCATTTGCCAGAAGGGAGAAACGTCGGGTACGGCAAAGAGCATGACCGCTGACAGCGCGAAGGGAACTGCCAGCCACAACAGCCAGGGTCTCGCCTTGCCATGCCGAGAGCGTGTCTTGTCGATGACATATCCCATGGCGATGTCCGAGACGCCGTCGAACACCCGTGAAAACAGCATGATCGAACCGATGATGCCGGCGGCGACACCGATGACATCCGTGTAGTAATACACGATGAAGATGCTCATTGCCTGCCAGATGAAATTGCTTGCCAGATCGCCACAGCCATAGCCGATCTTTTCGAGAAGGCCGATCTTTTCGGCTGATGTCGCTGGAGAAGCGGTAGACGCTGCGTGCTCGCCAGGAACGGTTGAAGTCTGTGAGCTTGCCGACATGGTGGACCTCGTTGTCATGGAAGAGGCGCATGGACCTCGAGTTGTCTTAAGACGCCATGGCGTCATGCCTAACGACTACCTGCGTATCCATTCAGGAGGGGGAAAGGTCTTTAGTTTTGAGTTTTAACTAAGTTGATGTTTGTGGATTAAGAAGACGGTTGCCATTATACGTTGGTCATAAAATCGTAACTAATTGAAACAAAGCCAATGTAATCGTGGTCTGACACGTTCCAGCCAGCGCCGTCATGCGTGGGAATACGGAAACGCTTTGAACCAAGTGATGGCGAGCAAGGTGATGGAGACGGGTGTGGAACCCGTAGGGGACGAAGGCATCAGCCTGGCCCCGGGACCTGGCAGGCTGTTCCAGGGCCACCGGGGGCAGTGAGGCTTGTCGTGACGCGCCTGTATGTTGAACATATCATCCTTTTGTTCAACATACAGGCCGTCTGCTATGAATTACGCTGACAGCAAGGCATGGCCTTTTTTCGAAAACGAGTGTCATTGAGCAAAGGCGTCAGATCATGAACGATCACAAGATCACCCCCGACCAGTTGCGCTCGCGCTGGTGGTTCGACAACCCCGAGCATCCGGGAACCACCGCGCTGTGCATCGAACGCTACATGAACTACGGCCTGACCTTGGAAGAGCTCAAGAGCGGCAAGCCGATCATCGGCATTGCCCAGTCGGGCTCCGACTTGACGCCTTGCAACCGTCATCACATCGAGCTGGTGAAGCGCGTCAAGGACGGTATCCGTGCGGCGGGGGGCGTGCCGTTCGAGTTTCCGCTGCACCCGATTCACGAGAACGTGCGTCGACCCACCGCGGCGCTGGATCGCAACCTGGCGTACCTGGGGCTGGTGGAAGTGCTGCATGGCTACCCGCTCGATGGCGTGGTATTGACCACCGGCTGCGACAAGACCACGCCGGCGTGCTTGATGGCCGCCGCGACCGTCAACATCCCGGCGATCGTGCTCTCCGGTGGACCGATGCTCAACGGCTGGCGCGGCAGTCAGGAACGCGTGGGCTCGGGCACCATCATCTGGGAGCTGCGCAAGCGTCTCGCGGCGGGCGATATCGACTACGAGGAATTCCTGTCCCGGGCCACCGACTCGGCGCCTTCCATCGGTCACTGCAATACCATGGGCACCGCGTCGACGATGAACTCCATGGCCGAGGCGCTGGGCATGAGCCTGCCCGGCTCGGCGATGATCCCGGCGCCTTACAAGGAGCGCTCGATGGTCGCCTATCAGACCGGGACGCGCATCGTCGACATGGTGTGGGAAGATCTGCGCCCGCTGGACATCCTCACGCGTGAGGCGTGCGAGAACGCTATCGTGGTGTGTTCGGCGCTGGGCGGTTCCTCCAACGCGCCGGTGCACATCAACGCCATCGCCCGTCATGCCGGCGTCGAGTTGACCAACGACGACTGGCAACGGCTGGGCCATGACGTGCCGCTGCTGGCCAATGTCATGCCCGCGGGTGCGTATCTGTCGGAGGAATTCCACCGTGCCGGTGGCGTTCCCGCGGTACTCAGCGAGCTGCTCAAGGCGGGGCGCGTGCATGGCGACGTGCCGACGGTCAACGGCAGGACGCTGGCGGAGAACGTCGCCGGGCGTGAAACCCTGGACGACGACATCATCCGCCGCTACGACAATCCCCTGGTCGAGGCTGCCGGCTTCATCAACCTCAAGGGCAACCTGTTCGACTCGGCGTTGATGAAGACCAGCGTGATCGCCAGCGACTTCCGGCAGCGTTTCCTGAGCCGTGCCGAGGATCCCGATGCCTTCGAAGGGCGGGTCGTGGTGTTCGACGGCTCCGAGGACTACCACGCACGGATCGACGATCCGGCCCTCGAGGTCGACGAGAACACCATTCTGGTGATGCGCGGGGCCGGCCCCGTGGGGCACCCCGGCAGCGCCGAGGTCGTCAACATGCAGCCGCCGGAAGCCTTGATCAAGCAGGGGATCGAATCGCTGCCGTGTCTCGGCGACGGGCGCCAGTCGGGTACCTCGGGCTCGCCGTCGATTCTCAACGCCGCGCCGGAAGCTGCCGTGGGCGGTGGCCTGGCGTTGCTGGAAACGGGCGATCGGGTGCGTATCGATCTCAAGCGCGGGGAGGCCAATCTGCTCGTCGACGACGCCGAATTGTCCCGTCGTCGCCAGGCGCTGGCATCGCGCGGCGGGTACATTTATCCGGTGGATCAAACGCCCTGGCAGGAAATCCAGCGCGGCATGGTCGAGCAGCTCGATCGCGGCATGACCCTGGGCCCGGCGACCAAGTATCGGGATGTCGCACGTCAGAGTCCGCCCCGGGACAATCACTGAGCGGCAGGCCGCTAAACCGACACGGGCTTCGCATGGCGAAGCCCGTTTTGCATCTGGTACCCGAACGCGTGCTGTCGCGGCCGGCGTCAGGTCGGCGAGAGCAGCTCGGCGTTATGCCCGAGCGGTGTCTCGGGGATTTCCAGTCCCAGTGCGCTGGCGGTGCCGGCGAGCACGGCCTGGGCGGCCAGGAATGCCTCGTGGGGGCGGCGTGCGCGAATGCTTTCCATCAGCAGGCGGTGGCGCTCCAGACTCTGGGCGGGGTCGCTGGCACTGACGTTCGAGGTTTCGATCAGCAGCAGGATCGACGGCCGCAGGATATGCGAGAGCTGGGACCACACGATATTGTGCGTGGCCTTGAAGATCGCCACGTGGAAGGCGATGTCGTAATCGCTGTGCAGGCGCCCACTGTCGTTCGACGTGGGGTCGTTCAGGTCGCTGCCCATGCCGTTGAAGGCCTCTTCGATGGCGACCAGGTCGTGCGCCGTGGCACGCTTGGCGGCGGTCATCGCCACGTAGGGCTCGACATCCAGGCGGAAGGCCAGAATCTCGCGCTGCACGCCAGGATTGGGCGCGGCGTAGCGCGTCATCCACTCGGTGACCTGCGCATCGAGGATGTTCCAGTCCGAATATTCCCGGACTTTCGAGCCATGACCGGAAATGCGTTCGATGATCCCGGCATCGACCAGCTGGCGCAGGTCGCTGCGCACCGCCGAGCGATTGAGGGCGAAGCGCTCGCACAGGTCGACTTCGCGCGGCACGAAGTCCCCCGGTTGGTACTCGCCGGAGAAGATCTCCTGGGCCAGCGCCTCGGCGACGCTGGGACGTTTTCGGGATGGGGTCTGCTTACTCTTCACGTGACATCGTTCCGAACCGTTTGGGCCACGCTGGCATATGTCGAACATTTCGACAAGGCGCCGATGGTAGAGGTTCTCGCGATGGCGGTGCCGCGACGTCAGTCGCTACTTGCCAGGCGCTGGCCGAGCGCCGCCATGAAGGCATCCGCCGCCTCGAGTTGCGCCACCTCCAGGTATTCGTCGGGCTGGTGTGCCTGGGCGATGCTGCCGGGGCCGCAAATCACCGTGGGCAGGCCGGCGCGTTGGAATTGCCCCGCTTCGGTGGCATAGGCCACGGCTTCGCTGTCGGTGGCGCCGAGCAGCGACTGGCATAACGTCACCGCCGCCCGGTTGTCGCGGTCGGCCAGGGCGGGCACGGTCTCGGTCAAGTGCTCGGTATGAATGGCGATCTGCGGCGCGCGCGGGCGCAGGTCGTGGATCAATGACTCGGCGTAGTGCTGGAAGCGCTCGAACAGGGCCTCGAAGCCGTCCGTCGGCAGGTGACGGATCTCCCAGTCGAAATGACACTCGCGCGCCATGATGTTGATCGCCGTGCCGCCCTGGATCTTGCCCACATGCAGGCTGGAATGGGGGACGTTGAAGAGCGGGTCGACACGCCCCTCGCTGACCAGTTCCGCCATGATGTCCTCGATGCGGGTCACCAGGCGGGCGGCCACATGGACGGCGGACACCCCCTGGCGCACCTGGCTGGAATGCGCCTCGCGGCCTGTGACCGTGGTGCGCAGGTTGGTGATGCCTTTCTGGGCCACCACCGGTGCCATCAGCGTGGGCTCGCCGACGATGACCGCCGCCGGCGTCGGCGCATCGGCCATCAGACGTTCGATCAGGCGGGGCGCGCCCAGGCAGCCTACTTCCTCGTCGTAGGAAAACGCCAGATAGACGGGCCGTTGCAGATCGCTGGCCTGCCACTGGGGTACCTGTGCCAGTGCGCTGGCGATGAAGCCCTTCATGTCGCAGCTGCCGCGTCCGTAGAGGCGGCCGTCGCCTTTGTCGGTCAGGGTGAAGGGATCGCTGCTCCAGGGCTGGCCATCCACCGGTACCACGTCGGTATGCCCGGACAGCACCACGCCCCCCGCGACCTCGGGGCCGATGCGGGCCAGCAGGTTGGCCTTGCTGCCGTCATCGTTGTCGATGCGGGTAAAGGGCACGTCGTGCTCGGCGAGATAACGTTCGATGAAGGCGATCAGTTCCAGGTTGGAGTGACGCGAGACGGTATCGAAGCCAACCAGGCGTTCGAGCAGGGCAGTGGTGTCGGACACGGCGGCCTCCCGGCGGGGATGTGTTGCGCCAGCCTAGCATGCCCGTGCTTTGACGCCACCAGCGCTTTGCCCCATCTTGAAAGGGTTCATTCACCCAGCGGGAGAGCACTCACGTGAGCAAGGTTCTGGTTCTGTACTATTCCAGTTACGGGCATGTCGAAACACTGGCCAACGCCGTCGCCGAAGGGGCCCGGGGCGTCGCCGGCACCCAGGTGGATCTGTATCGCGTGGCCGAGCTCGTGCCCGACGAGGTGGCCGCCAAGTCGGGCTACAAGGAAGACACCACCGCCGCCGTGCTGGACGATCCCAGCGTGCTGGCCGAGTACGACGCGATTGTCGTCGGTACGCCCACGCGCTTCGGCAACATGGCTTCGCAGATGCGCAATTTCTGGGACAAGACGGGGGGCCTCTGGGCGCAAGGCAAGCTGATCGGCAAGCTGGGTGGCGCCTTCACCTCCACCGCCAGTCAGCATGGCGGACAGGAAACTACGCTGACCTCGATTCATACCACCCTGCTGCATCATGGCATGGCGGTCGTCGGTGTACCTTACTCCTGCCCGGCCCTGACCGAGCTCGATGAGGTCTCCGGCGGGACGCCCTATGGCGCGACGACCATTGCCGGTGGCGACGGCAGCCGCCAACCCAGCGAAAACGAGCTGACCATCGCCCGTTTCCAGGGCCAGCACATCGCCGAAATGGCCGCTAAACTCGCCGGCTGAGCCTCCCGCCTGTCGCCATCGATGCCAGACGCCGTGCCTTGGGCACGGCGTTCTGGTGTAGATGAGGCGTCCGTCGCTTTTGTAAGGGGAACTTAATAGGGCTTAGGCCCCTAGTGGCTGCTTTGATCGTGACAAGGAGACATATGCTCAGTTTTCATACTCGCGCGTTGTGTGAAGCGCTGTTGGGTATTGCGGGGATTTGGCTTCTGGTAAGGACGCTCTCGAACCAGGCCACATCTCTTTATGTTGCCTGGTCCAGCTCTTCTATGGCGCAAGAGGCGGGGGCACCGAATATGCTCGTCATCCAAGGCGTGCACTTTCTCGTCAGTTTACTGCTGGGAGCGGCGCTTATCCTGGCGCGCAAGCCGATCAGTCGATGGTTAGCACCGTACGAGGCCGACTCCTCAGTCTCGTCGGCGACTCTGATAGCCGTGGGCGCCGCCTTGATTGGCATCGGTTACCTTGCGGCGGGTCTGGTCACGCTGGGAACGCACTATGCGAGATTGGAAACGCTGGGCTCCTCCAGTCCCGAAAGTTTCTGGCGCGGTGGTATCTCCATGGGTGTCGGGATCATGCTGTGCGTCAGTTCCCTCGGTATCGGCCGTCTTTGGTCGCGGCTTCGGGCGTTATGACGCTGGGCTGATGAGGGCGGAGGCAGCCGCCTCTATTTCTTGGATACTCGTGCTGCTTAGGTGCTCACCAACCTCGCACGACTGGTGCCGTTGCCCAGCGGTTCGACCTGAATCTGCACCGGGATGCGTTCGTGCATTTCTTGGACGTGGGAGATCACGCCGACGCGGCGGCCCAGGGCTTGCAGGCCGTCGAGCGCCTCCATGGCCAGGGCCAGGGATTGCGGGTCGAGGCTGCCGAACCCTTCATCGATGAACAGCGATTCGATGGTTAGTTCGCCGGAGGCCATGGAGGCCAGTCCCAGCGCCAGGGCCAGCGAGACGAGGAAGGTCTCGCCGCCGGAGAGCGAGTGCACCGAGCGACGCTCGTCGCCCATGTCATGATCGATCACCAGCAGGCCCAGCTCGCTGCCGCCGCGCATCAGGCGGTAGCGGCGACTGAGTCCGTGCAAGTGAGCGTTGGCATGCTCCAGCAACTGCTCCAGGTTGTAGGCCTGGGCGATGCGTCGGAAGACCTTGCCGTCGGCGGAGCCGATCAGCTCGCTGATGCGGCCCCAGCGTCGATATTCGTGGCGTGCTGCCTCGAGCTCGGCCTGGCCGGCCTGCTGTCGCTCGCGGCGACGATCATCGTCGTGCAGGGCGTGGGCAGCGTGATCGCGGGCCGCTTGTGCGGCGTCGTGCCGGGGCGCCAGCTCCTCCCGAGCGTGGTCGAGAGCAAGCCGGCGACGGGCGATCTCCTCCTCGGCGGCATCGCCAAGCAGCGCCGTCTCGTCAGCGTCCTTGGCGACGAGTTCCTGGTCGCGGCGATGGGCGATCAAGGCCTGGCGGCGCTCGGCGAGAGTGGCTTCGGTGCGTTGTCGGGTTCGCTCGGTTTCTTCGAGTTGACGTTCCTGACGCTGGATCTCGTCCTCGGTCTGCGCCAGTAGGCGTTCCAGGAGGGCGTCGCTCAGATCCGGATGCATGGCGCGCCACTCGGCCAGGTCGCGATCGAGGATGCGTTTTTCGTCGCGCAACGCGTCCAGGCGCTCGCTCTCGTGCTGGGCCTGCTGAGCAAGCGTCTGACGATGCTGCTGGGCGTCATGCAGGCGTGTCAGCGCGGCGTCGCGGGCCTGGCGGGCGCTGTCTCGAGCGGCGTCGAGAGACTGCTGCCAGGCATCCGGCGAGGCGTGTTCGCCGAGCAGCCCCGCGAGTTGCGCGGCGCAGGCATCACGTGCTTCGCGCAAGGGCGGCAGACGTTCCGCCAGTTGGGCCAGTTCCTGATCCAGCCCGGTGCGCTGGGTATCGAGCTGGGCGAGCGTCAACTCGCTCTGGCGCAATGCTTCCTCGAGGGGTTCGAGTTCGCGTTCGGCCTGGCTCAGGGTGTGCAGGAGGTGCGCGTGTTGCTGGCGCGTGGCGTCGGCATCCTGGCGTTGACGGACCAGCCAGTCATCGCGTGCCGGCGGCTCGATGGCGGCCAGTTCGGCGCCGAGGGCGTGCGCGTCGAGGGCCCGGTGTGCCGCCTGCCGTCGCTTATCGGCGTCGGCGAGATCCTGACGTTGTTGCGTCAGCGAGGTTTCCAGCGCGCGATAGTGGCCGAGCAGTTCGTCGCGTTGCTGCTGGGCATCGTCCAGTGCCTGCTGGGCCTGGGTGAGCTGGCGTTCTTCTTCCGCTTGCTGGGCCTCGAGCTGGGCGGATTCCGGGCTGGCCGGCGGCGCGTGGCGCCAGGGGTGGTCGAGTCCGCCACAGACCGGGCAAGGCTGACCGTCCTGCAGGTGCTCGCGGAGCCGGGTCACGCTTTCGCTGCGCACCGCGCGGTTGCGTTCGACCATCTCGCGCACCGTGCGGTAATGGCGATCGCAGTCGTCACGACGCTGACGTGCGGCCTGCCCCTGGGTCAGCAGGGTCTCACGGCGTTGGGTATCCGCGTCGAGGCGTTCGGTGAGCGTGCGATGGGCGTCATCGGCGCGCTGGACATCCTGCCAACGGCTGTGCAGCTCGCCCAACGCCAGGTGACGCTGGGCGGCCTGGTCATGTGCCTGCTGAGCGGCCTGGCGGGCATCCGCCACGCGGGCGTGGTCACCCATCGATTGGCGCAGGGTGGCTTGCCAGTCGTCGCGCTGCTGGCGCTGTCGTTGCTGCGTCTCGCGGGCCTGACGGTGCCGCGCGGCCAGTGCTTCCGACTGACGGTGGCGCTCGGCGTGGCGTTGTTCCAGTTCCGCGAGCTGCTGCTCCTGGGTGGCAAGTTGCTGGGTCTGCTCGCGCGCCTGGCGTAGCGTCGGTTCGGCATGCTGACGGGCCGCTTCGGTCTGGGCGAGCGCTTGCTCGGCATCGTCGCGTGCCCGGGTGGCGCCGTGCTGCGCGGTCTCGGCGCGTGCCAGGTCTTCGCGCGTGGCGGCATGTGTTTTCTCGAGCCGGGCGATTTCGTGGGGCAGCTCGGCCTGGCGGGCCAGACGATGACGCTGAGGGGCGATCAGGCGTCGCCATTCGCGATCGGCCCGCTGAGGGGCCAGCGTCTGCCAGTGCGCCTCGGCATCGCGGTATTCGCGTTGACCGTGATCCCGGGCGTCGCGCAGCTTGGTATCCGTGGCATGCCACTGGGCCTGTGCCTCGAGATGCCGGGCCTGGCGTTGCACGGCATCGAGCTCGGCCTGGGTCTGCTGGGCGTGACGTTCCAGCTCGGCACGGGCCTCGCTGTCGGCGGGCAGATCGTCGGCGAGCCTGGTCTCCAGGGCGTCGACGGCGCGTTTCGCGTCGCTGGCACGCCGATAGGCAGCGATCGAAATCGCCGAGTACTCGGCGGTGCCGGTCAGGCGCTCGAGCAGGTCGCTGCGTTCGTTGTCATCGGCCTTGAGAAAGTCGGCGAACTCGCTCTGGGCCAGCAGGACGGCCCGGGTGAATTGCTCGAAGCTCAGCCCCAGCCGCTCGGGCAGCAGGCGGTCGAACTCGCGCTTCTGGGTGGTCAACAGGCGGTCGCTGTCCAGGTCGGTGAGCGACTGCTCGATCTTCTGCAGCTTGCCGTCGGCCTTCTCGCGGGCGCGACGCACGGCCCAGCGGGCGCGGTAGCGGCGGCCGTCGCGGCCCAGGAAATCGACCTCGGCATGGCCGCTGGCGGTACCGCGCCGCAGCAGGGTACGCGGGTCGGCGGTGTTGAGGGTTTCTCCTTCCACGTCAGGCAATGGCGCCTCGCGGCCGGGGGCCTGACGCAGCCGAGGCGTGCCGCCGTAGAGCGCCAGGCACAGGGCGTCGAGCAGGGTACTCTTGCCGGCGCCGGTGGGGCCGGTGATGGCGAACAGCCCGGCATCGCGCAGCGGTGCGGCGGTGAAGTCGAGCTCCAGCGGACCGGGAATCGAGGCCAGATTGGCCAGGCGCAGGGCGAGGATCTTCATGTGGGTGTCTCGTCGTCGTCCATGATGGCCTGACGCAATCGGTCGAAGTCGGCCAGAGTCGCCGTGTCCGGCGCTTCGCCCCAACGGGCTTGCCAGGTGCGTTCGAACAGCTTGCGCGGACCGAGCGAGGCCAGCTCCACCCGGGCCGGGGCATCGTCGGTCGCGACCCGGGGCAGACGTCGTTCCAGACGCAACAGGCGCAAGCTCCTGCCGGCCAGCGCGGCCTCCACGCGAGCACGCAGGTCCGGCATGGGTGCCTCGAGCTCGACGCGCACCTCCAGCCAGGGCCAGCGCTCGCGCGGCAGGTCGGGCGTATCCTCCAGGGCGTCCAGCTCGACGAGCACGTCATCCAGTGGTGCCGGGCCAAGACGGTGCATGGCCACCGGGCGCGGTATGGCCAGCGTTTCCACGCCGGCGAGACGTTCGTTCTCCAGCGTGATCTCGACGACCTGATGAGGGTAGGCCACTTCGCTGAAATCCAGCGGCAAGGGGCTGCCGCTGTAGCGGATGCGCGACTCGCCGACCTGCTGAGCGCGGTGCAAATGGCCCAGTGCCACGTAGGCGATGTCAGCGGGGAACAGCGAGGCCGGGATCGATTCCTCGCCGCCGATGACGATGGGGCGCTCGCTGGCCTCGGAGACGGTGGCGCCGTGCAGGTGGGCGTGACTCATGGCGACGAGCGCCTGGTCGGGAGCGCGGCGCTCGCGGGCGGCGGCGATCAGTTGCCGGTGCACTTGGGTGATGCCGGCGACGTAATCGTGGCGCGCCTCGCATTGGGTGTCGTCGCTGGCCGTGAAAGCGCCGGTGACCTCCGCCGGGCGCAGGAAGGGCAAGGCCAGGCACCAGGCACGTGTCTCGCCACTGGCATCGGTGAGCGGGATCAGCAGGTGCTCGGCGTCGAGCCGGCCGTCGTCGAGCCAGCGCACGCGGCCCAGAGCATGGGTGTTGAGGCGCTGCATCAACGGCGCGGGCAGCTCGATGCGGTTGCCGCTGTCGTGATTGCCGGCGATCATGACGATGGTCAGTTGCGGCAGCCGCTGATGCGCCTCGACGATGAAGTCATAGAGCAGTTCCTGGGCGCGCAGCGAGGGATTGACCACGTCGAAGACGTCCCCCGCGACCAGCAGGGCGTCGGGGCGGCGCGTGTCGAGCGTCGTCAGCAGCCAGTCGAGAAAGGCGCGTTGCTCGACATGGCGCTCCTGACCGTGGAACGTCTGGCCCAGATGCCAGTCCGCAGTGTGGATGAGTTTCACGCAAATCTCCTATACCGGCCCTTCAGTCTACCGGTTGACGCGGGACGGCCCAATGGCCGTGCCAAGGGGCCGGGCCGGGAGGCGTTCAAGACAAGGAGGAAGCGTTATGGCCAGGCAGGCCGCATTGCATGAGTGGAGTCTTTCCGCCGAGGAGGCCGTGGCGTTGCAGCGTCGCCTGGCGCCGCGCGTGGTCAGGCACGGCAGACCGGAAGCGGTGAGCTGCATCGCGGGCGTGGATATCGGCTTCGAGGACGATGGCGAGACCACGCGCGCGGCGGTGGTGGTGCTCGACTGGCCGTCGCTTGCGGTGCGCGAGTCGGTGGTTCACCGCGAACCCACGCGGATGCCCTACATTCCCGGCTTGCTGTCGTTCCGCGAGATTCCCGCCGCGCTGGGCGCCTTCGAACGACTGGCAGCGCATCCCGATCTGGTCATGGTCGACGGTCAGGGCATCGCGCATCCCAGGCGGCTCGGCGTGGCGTCGCACCTGGGCTTGTGGCTGGACGTGCCGACCCTCGGCGTGGCCAAGAAGGTGCTTTGCGGTCGTCATGGCGAAGTGCCGACCACGCGCGGTGCATGGACGCCGCTCACCGACCGCCGGCGTGCCGAGGACCCCGCCGACGTCGAGGTCGACGCCGAAGGACGCGTGGTCATCGGCGCGATGCTGCGTTCCCGCGAGAACGTCAAGCCGGTGATCGTCTCTCCCGGGCATCGGCTGGATCAGGCCACGGCACTGGAATGGGCGATTGCCTGCCTGGGCAGGACCAAGCTGCCCGAACCGACCCGGCTGGCGGATCGCCTGGCCTCGCGAAGAGGTTAGGTCGTCAGTGCCAGCCAGTGCTCGCCGAGCCAGCGTCCGGCGCGCTCGATCTCGGCTTCCGGGGCACCGGCGTAGCCGAGAACGAGGCCTGGCCGGCCGGGGGCCTGCAGATAATGGTCGGAAAGCGGCGACAGCCGCAGGCCTGCCTGCTCTCCACGACGGATCAGCTCGCGTTCCAGGTCGTGGCTTGCCAGGTAGGCGACCAGGTGCATTCCCGCATGGCCGGACGAGAGTTCGAGCCCGCGTGCCACTGCCGGCGCCAGGGCGCGTCGCAGCGTGGCCTGCCGCGCCCGGTAGCACTGGCGCATGCGGGCGACGTGGCGCGCGAAATGGCCTTCGCCGATGAAGTCGGCAAGCGCCGCCTGGGTCACGTACTGCCCTTCCCGGTGCAGGCGGGCGTTGATGCGCTGAAAGCTCGTCACCAGCGAGGGCGGCAGCACCAGATACCCCAGCCGCAGCCCTGGATAAAGGACCTTGCTGAAGGTGCCGACATAGATCACCGGGGCGTTGTCCATCAGCCCCTGGAGCGAAGCGATGGGCGCGCTGGTATAGCGGAACTCGCTGTCGTAGTCGTCCTCGATGATCCAGGCGCCATGCTGCTGGGCAAGTCCCAGCAGTGCCGTGCGGCGCGCCAGCGACAGGGTCGCGCCGCTGGGGTACTGGTGCGACGGTGTCACGTAGATCAGTTTGGGGGAGGGCGTCTCGGGGGGCAGCGACGCGACGTTCAGGCCCTCGTCGTCGACCGGCACCGGTTGCAGGCTCAGGCCTGCGGCGGCGAAGCAGGCCTGCGCACCGCCGTAGCCCGGCTCCTCCAGCCAGACGTCATCCCCGACATCGGCGAGCAGGCGCGCGATCAGCTCGAAGCCCTGTTGCGCACCCTGAGTGATCAGGACCTGTTCCGGCCGGCAGCGCACCGAGCGCGATAAGCGCAAGTAGTCGCACAGTGCCTCGCGCAGTGCCTTCACGCCGCCTTCATTCCGGTAATCGAACCAGTCGATGGGGGCGCGTTGCTGATGACGGCGCAGCAAGCGTTGCCAGCGCTCGCGAGGAAAACGATCCAGCGCCGGCACGCCCGGCGCGAAGGCCGCATGACGTGCGCTCGGGGGCGCCGTGAAATCGAGCAGGCGTTCGCCACGACGCGAGAGCGTCACGGGCGTCGAGGATGGGACATCGAGGGGCGTCTGGGGACCCCGCTGCCAGTCGGCAATGAAGACCCCGGCGCCGGGACGCGACACCAAAAAGCCTTCGGCGACGAGGCGGTCGACCGCACTCAGCACCGTGTTGCGCCCGATGCCGAGCTCGGTCGCCAATTGACGGGACGAGGGCAGTGCACTCCCCGGAGGGAGCCGGCCCTGCTGGATGCCGCCGCGCAGGGCGTCGTAAAGGCGCTGGCCGAGCGTACGGGCATCCGGCTCGGCCAGTTGAAGATTCAGTGCCTCCTGAATCCAGAGACGGTGAGCATTCGGATCAGCCACTGGTTCCCCATAAATAGGACAAACTGGTTCTTCTTGGGGAACCATTATGTCGCCAGACTGAGGTTTCGTCATGTCCGAACGCGAGCCTTGCCATGATCACGATTCGCTCTGCCACCTCCGCCCACCTCGACGACCTGGTGCCCCTGGTCGATGGCTATCGCCGCTTCTACCGCCAGTCCAGCGATGTCGACGGTGCCCGTCGTTTCATGCAAGAACGCTTTTCCAGGGGCGATGCTCATGTGCTGCTGGCCCTCGATGACGACGACCATGCGATCGGCTTTGCACAGCTCTTCCCGGTGCCTTCCACGACCAGCCTGTCATCGCGCTGGATTCTCAACGATCTGTTCGTCATGCCCGATGCTCGCCGCCAGGGTGCCGGGAGTGCCTTGCTGGAAGCGGCTCGCGAGCTGGCTCTCGCTCATGATGTGCCACAGTTGATGCTGCGCACCCAGGTCGACAACGAGACGGCCAAGGCCCGTTACCATGCGCTTGGCTGGCAGCGCGACCAGGCCTTCGATACCTACCTGCTGACGATTTGAAACCTGATGCCATGACCCATCGAACCAACGACTACGGCCAGCCGGTCGGTTCCGACATCCCGCATTGGCAACCGCCGTCAGAACCTGATGCCGAATGCCTGGCAGGGCGTTTCTGCCGGCTGGAACCGCTGGATGTCGCCCGCCATGCCGAGGCCCTGTGGCAGGCGTGGCAGGTGCCGGCCCCGGAGATCGACAACGACACCGAGGCGCGCGCCCGCTGGACCTATCTGGGGGGCCGTCCCTTCGACGACGCGGCCGGCTGTCGAGGCTGGCTGGCCCGCATGAGTGCAGCCCGGGAGATGTGCTGTTACGCCGTCGTCGATGCCATCGAGGCGCGGGCGGTGGGCATGGCCGCGTATCTCAATATCGTGCCGGCCGATGGCCGCATCGAGATCGGCCATCTGAGCTTCTCGCCCCGCATGGCACGGACCCCGATATCCAGTGAAGCGCTGATGCTGATGATGGCCCATGCCTTCGACCGGGGATATCGGCGTCTCGAGTGGAAGTGCGATGCCCTGAATGCGCCATCCCGCCGTGCCGCCGAGCGGCTCGGTTTCCGCTTCGAGGGTATCTTTCGCCAGCACCGGGTCGTGGCCGGGCGAAACCGGGATACGGCCTGGTTCTCGCTGCTGGATGGCGAGTGGCCGGCGGTTCGCGAGTGCCACCGCCGCTGGCTGGCCCCCGAGAACTTCGATGCCACGGGCCGCCAGCATCGTTCTCTCACGTCGATGACGGCCGCCCTGCGTCACGATCCTTTTCCCTCCTGAGAGTCGAACCATGTATCAGCCGCCCCAGTTCCACATCGACAGTCGCGCCGAATGTCATCGGGCCATCGAGGAGGCGCCTTTCGCCACGCTGGTGACCCGTGATGCCTCCGGCGAGCTGTGTGCCGATCACTTGCCGCTGTTGCTGACACCGGCGGGAGGCGAGTGGCCATCGGATACCTTGCGTGGCCATATCGCCCGTGCCAATCCGCTTGCCGGGAGGGGCGAAAGCTCCCTGGAGGGCATCGAGGCCCTGGCGATCTTTCATGGGCCTCAGGCCTATATCACGCCGAGCTGGTATCCGGCCAAGCGTGAGCACGGCAAGGTGGTGCCGACCTGGAACTATCAGGTGGTGCACGCGCATGGCCGGCTGCGCCTGATCGACGATCCACGCTGGCTGCGCGAGATGGTGACCGCGCTCACCGAGCGCTTCGAAGGCGAGCGGCAGAGGCCCTGGCGGGTCGAGGATGCCCCCGACGATTACATCGCCGCGATGTGCCGCGCCATCGTCGGGATCGAGATCACCGTCGACCGCCTCGAGGGCAAGCTCAAGGCGAGCCAGCACAAGCCGCTCGATGAACGCCGAGCCATTCATCAGGGGTTGCAAGATGAATATGGCTACGGGGAGCAAGAGGCCGCCTGCCTTGGCGGTGTCACACCCGAGGATTGAGCGTCGGTATGGCGGCGTCTTCAACGCCTAGACGATATCCAGGGGCGGCTTGCGCGACGGCGCGGGGAAGGCGGCGTCCAGCCGTGCGAGACTGGCGTCGTCCAGCGCGAGCCGCATGGCGGCGGCATTGGCCTCGACGTGTGCGGGCTGTACCGCCTTGGGGATGGCGATGACATCGCGTTGACCGTCGGGCGCGGGGCGGGTCGCCCAGGCCAGCAGCACCTGGGCGGGGCTGACACCGAACGCGTCGGCGATGGCGCGAACCTCGGGGTGGTCGAGCGCTTGCCCGCCCTGGGCCAGGGGGCAGTAGGCCATGGTCGGCAGGCCGCGTTCACGCTGCCAGGGCAGCAGGCTGTGCTCGATGCCGCGCGAGCCGAGATGGTAGAGCACCTGGTTGACGGCGCAGCGGTCGCCGCCGGGAACGGCCTGCAGGGCGCGCATTTCGTCGACGTCGAAGTTGGAGACGCCGTAGCGACGTATCTTGCCCTGGGCTTGCAGGTGCTCGAAGGCTTCCAGCGTTTCCTCCAGCGGAACGTTGCCGGGCCAATGCAGCAGATAGAGGTCGAGACAGTCGGTATCCAGGCGTTGCAGGCTGCGCTCGCAGGCGGCGATGGCGTCCTCGCGGCCGGCATTCCACGGGTAGACCTTGGAGACCACGAAGGCCTCGTCGCGACGACCGCGCAGGGCCTCGCCGACGATTTCCTCGGCACCGCCGTCGGCGTACATCTCGGCGGTATCGATCAGTGTCATCCCCAGGTCGAGGCCGTATTGCAGGGCATGGACTTCGTCGCGTCGCGGGGCGCGGTTCTCGCCCATGTGCCAAGTCCCCTGGCCGATGGCGGGCAGGGCGACGGCGGGCTCACGCTCGGTGGCGGCCAGCGTGACGCGGGGAATGTCGTTGGCGGGGGACGTGGTCATGGTGGAGAGCCTCCCTGGCAAGTCTGGCATGGATGTGGGCTTGCCTTCAGGGTGCGCCGACACGGCGGGATGCGGCAAGTCCGGTATACTGGCAACGTCACTTTCGTTTCAGGATCGATCCCATGCCCGAGCGTCCTCAGGATGCCGATGTCATCGCCATGACCCGCGCCTGGGTGGCGCGCTTCGTCGTGGCACGCAATATCTGCCCGTTTGCCGGTCGCGAGGTTCGACGCGACACCATTCGTCATGCTCTGGTGCGCGGCGATGATCCGCAGGTCATGCTGCACGCGCTGGTCGATGAATGTCGTCGCCTGGATGCCGAGCCGGCCATCGATACGACGCTGATGATCCTGCCGGACGGCATGTCCGATTTCGAGGATTATCTGGATCTCTTGAACGTCGCCGAGGCGTTGCTCGAGGCGGAAGGGTATGCCGGTATCTACCAGCTGGCGAGCTTCCATCCCGAGTATGTCTTCGCCGGGGCGCCGGCGGAGGACCCCGCCAATTACACCAACCGGTCGCCGTGGCCGATGTGGCATCTCCTGCGCGAGACCAGCGTCGAGGCGGCCGTGGCGGCGTACCCCGATCCCGAATCGATCCCCGAGCGCAATGTCGATGCCCTGCGCGAGGCGGGCCATGCGGTCCTGGCGGAAGAGTGGGCGGCATGTCGCGCCGTGCGTGCCGACGAGTGAGCCCTTGAAGTCCACGACATCACCCATATGGACTATGGTGTAGGGGCATCATGTCCACTCACGAAAGGAGGCACGAATGAGTATCGAGAAAACCGGTTCCGCCCATTGGCAAGGCAGTCTCAAGCGTGGCAAGGGGACGGTCTCTACCCAGAGCGGCGCGCTCAAGGACAATCCATACGGTTTCAACACGCGTTTCGAAGGCGAGCCGGGCACCAATCCCGAGGAATTGATCGCGGCCTCCCACGCCAGCTGCTATTCGATGGCGCTGTCGATGATTCTGGGCGAAGCGGGCCACGACCCCGATGACGTGCGCACCGAGGCGACCGTGACGCTGGACAAGGACGACAGCGGCTTCAAGGTCACCAAGGTGGATCTCGTCACCCGTGCCAAGGTACCGGGTATCGATCAGGCGGGCTTCGATGACGCCGCCCAGAAAGCCAAGGAAGGTTGCCCGATCTCGCGCCTTCTGAACGCCGAGATCACGCTCGACGCCCGACTCGAAGGGTAACGACGCGTTCCATTCGGGCCGGCCTCGGCCGGCCCGTTGATGCTCCCTGTGAGATTGTTCTTCCCACGGTGCCGTACAAACCTTGACAACGGCGCTGAAGTCTTCCCGTGAATCTGTTAGCCTCCTGCGCGGTCGTCGGCCGGTACCTCCCGCCTTGTTTGGGTGCCGCGACGCTGGACGCTGACATAACACGATCACCGATCATTCGAACGGAAGACCACATCCATCATGGCTACTTCGCAAGAGACCGACGCGAGTGCGTCGCGCCCGCTGAATCGTCGCGACGTCAAGGTGCTGTCGCTGTCCGCGCTCGGCGGCGCCCTGGAATTCTACGACTTCATCATTTTCGTGTACTTCGCGACGGTGGTGGGGCAACTGTTCTTTCCCCCTGAAATGCCCGAATGGCTGCGTCAGATCCAGACCTTCGGGATCTTCGCCGCCGGCTACCTGGCACGCCCGCTGGGCGGCATCATCATGGCGCATTTCGGCGATCTGCTGGGGCGCAAGAAGATGTTCACCCTGTCGATCTTCCTGATGTCGGTGCCGACGCTGCTGATCGGCGTGATGCCCACCTACGACACCCTGGGGTATGCGGCGCCCTTGCTGCTGGTGGCGCTGCGCATCCTGCAAGGGGCCGCCGTGGGCGGTGAAGTTCCCGGCGCCTGGGTGTTCGTCACCGAGCACGTCAAGCGCCACCATGTGGGCTTCGCCTGCGGCACGCTGTCCGCCGGCCTGGTATCGGGCATTCTCATCGGCTCGCTGATGTCGGCGTTCATCAAGACCACCTACAGTGATGCGGAGCTGGCCGCGTATGCCTGGCGGATTCCGTTCTTGATCGGCGGGGTGTTCGGATTGCTGGCCGTGTATCTGCGGCGCTGGCTGCACGAGACGCCGGTCTTCGCCGAAATGCAGCAGAAAAAGGCGCTGGCCGAGGAACTGCCGGTCAAGAGCGTCTTGCGCAACCACTTGCCGAGCGTGGTGCTGTCGATGGGCGTGACCTGGATTCTCACCGCCGCCATCGTGGTGGTGATCCTGATGACGCCGAGTCTGCTCGAGACGCGGTATGGCCTGGATGCCTCGCTGGCCAATGTGTATGCCATTCTCGGTGTCGTGGTGGGGAGTCTGGCTTCCGGCTGGTGCGCGGATCGCCTCGGCAGCGGCCCGACCATCGCCTTTTGGGGCGTGCTGCTGGCCATCAGCTACTGGGTGATGATGACCACCGTGAGCACGCACCCCGAATGGCTGACGCCGCTCTATATCCTGTGCGGCTTCGCGGTGGGGATCGTCGGTGTGGTACCCACCATCGCCGTCAAGTCGTTTCCGGCGGTGGTGCGTTTCACGGGACTGTCGTTTTCCTATAACGTCGCCTACGCCATCTTCGGTGGCTTCACGCCCATCGTGGTGTCGGTATTGATGACCGTGCATCCGCTGTTCCCTGCGGTCTACGTCGCCGCGCTGGGCGGGCTGGGCGTGATCATCGGCGTGTACTTGATGCAAACGTCCAGCGGGCGCCGACTGGCGGTCATGCCATCGTGACGCATTGACGCGCGACCTCGCCATGCCACGACGCCCCGCCGATGTGCGGGGCGTCGTCTTTCGGGCTCTTCTAGGAGCGTCGCGCGGCGTCGACGAGGCCTCGGATCAGGCGCTGCTGGGGACGGTTGAAAACCAGGAATTCGGGATGCCACTGGACGCCGATGAGGTATGGGTGGGTTGGCGCCTCGATGGCCTGGATCAGGCCGTCGCGATCGCGCGCCACCACTTCCAGGGCGTCGCCGAGCCGGTCCACCGCCTGATGATGAAGGCTGTTGACGCGGCATCGCGAAACGCCAAGCAGGCCGTGCAGGCGGCTGTCGGCGGTGATGTGGACATGCTTGCGGGGCAGTACGGTGCGTTGACGGCGCACGTGATCGTAGGCGGTGTAGATATCGCCGATCAGCGTGCCGCCGCAGTGGACGTTGATGATCTGTGCGCCCCGGCAGATGCCCAGTACGGGGAGTCGCTGGGGAAGAAAGCGTTCGAGCAGCGAGAGCTCGAGACGGTCCCGTGCCGGGTCGACGCGCACGTCCAGCCGCATCTCTCCCCCATACAACTGGGCGCCGATATCGTCGCCACCGCCGACCATCAAGCCCGCGAGCCCCTCGGGGATCTCGCGCGATGGCGACAGTCGCACCGGGCGGCCTCCGGCACGCCATACGGCGAGCCAGTCGCAGGCCCAGGCCATCAGACTCTTGTGGTCGGACGTGGTGATCCCGATCAGCGGCCTTGCCCTCATCCTTCCACCCAGCGTTTCAGCTTGTCCAGCCAGTGGCTCACCGTGGATTGCGTATGGTGGGCGCAGTAGGCCTGCCGCTGCGTGTGCAGGCTGTGCGCATCGGCGGCCAGGCGTTCGACCGTCACCCAGCGGTTCCATTCCGTGACGCTGCCCCAGCCGGGCGCGTTGAGCTGAGCGTTGGGCAAACGGTAATGGAACGTGGGGCGCGGCTTGACCAGTGACTCATGCAGCAACGGGTGCGCCGACTCTGGCGCCAGATGGGCAAACAGCGGGCACATGTCCAGCTCGCGGTTGCGCGTCGGGTTGTCGCGCAGATAGTCGCTGATCAGTTGGGCCCGTGTCGGCGCGTAGTCGGGCGCGAGGATCCTCAGGGCATAGGCCTTGGGAAACGGATTGGTATGCGGCAGGATCTCGCGCGTAAGGTCGACCCGAATCTGATCGCGCAGCCAGGCGGCCAGGATGGTGTAGGCCTGCAGGTGGGCCAGCACACTGGCGGTGCCGGTATCCGGCACCTCGGGATTGAGATGCAGGCCGAAGCCGTAAAAGACGCTGGCGTCGGTGCCTTCCGCGCCATAGCGACGCAGGGCGTCGAAGAGGCGGTCGAACTCGCCGAGCTCCGACCAGGGGATCGGCGGCGAGACGATTTCGGTGGGCACGAGCCCAGCGACCATCTCGCCGAGCCACTCGCGGGAGCGTTGATGGAATTCCACGCGCCACTCGCGTCCCGCCGAAGGTGCCTTGCCCGGCGTCATCCCGTTGGCCTGCATGACCGTCGCGTCGGGATGCACGTACTTGCTGTCCAGCTCGATGGTGAACTTGCCCCAGGGCGTGCCTTCGACACTCATGCGGTGGGGGCTCTGGCGCACGATATCGCCACCGAAGCACTCGGCGACCAGCCGAGCGGCGGTGTCGGGCATGATGCCGGCGAATTCGATTTCCACCCCGACCCGCCGTTGGCGTCCCTGGGCATTGGTCGGGTGGGGAGGCGGCAATGGCTGCACGGATGACTCCTCGCGGAATTCGCGGTGCCGGTGAATGAGATGGCACATGAGCCCTACAGGTTAACATCGCCGGGGGCCGAAGACGTAATCCAGCGCCGGGGCAGGAAGCACGATTGCCGGCGCGGGCCGCGGGCGTTCCACCGCATGAGCGCTCATCACGCACGCCTCGCCAGACACGTCATGGTGCGCGACGGTCGATGAACCAATGCTTCATGACCTCGGTGATACGGCGCAAGTCGTGAGTCGAGGTGACATAGGCCGGCATGGTGTACAGCCAGCGGCCGAAGGGGCGCAGCCACACGCCTCGTTCCCGGGCGAAGTCGGCCACGCCCGCGAGGGCGGCGGCGTCGTGGACCTCGATCACCGCGGTGGCGCCCAGCACGCGCACGTCGGCCACGGCCGGGTGGGCGCGCAACGCCGCGTCGTCGCGCAATTCCTCGCGCAGCACGCCGTTGAGCGTCTGTATGCGGCCCAGATAATTGTCCTCCTCGAACACCGCCAGGCTTTCCAGTGCCACCCGGCAGGCCAGCGGATTGCCCATGAAGGTGGGGCCGTGCATGAAGGCATGTTCGGGACTATCCCCGATGAACGCCGAATACACCCGGTCGGTGGCCAGCGTCGCGGCATGGCCCAGGTAGCCGCCGGTGAGCCCCTTGGATAGCACCATGATGTCCGGGGTCACGTCGGCGTGGTCGGCGGCGAACATCCGTCCGGTACGCCCGAAGCCGGTGGCCACCTCGTCGAACACCAGCAGCACGTCGAACTCGTCGCACAGCTCCCGGGCGCCGCGCAGGTAGTGGGGCGAGGTCATGTTGAGCCCGCCGGCCGCCTGCAGCAACGGCTCCATCAGCAGAGCGCCTATTTCCTCATGATGGGCCTCCAGCACGGCGCGCAGGGCATCGAGGTCGGCCTGCACTTCTTCACGGCTGGCCTCGAAGCCGGCGGTGGGCGCCGGCGCGAAGTGATGCTGCGGCAGGAAGCCCGCGAACAGCGAATGCATGCCTTCCTCGGGATCGCACACCGCCATGCACCCGGCGGTGTCGCCGTGATAGGCCTTCATCAGGGTCAGCATGCGGCGCTTGGCCGGCTTGCCGCGCAGATGGTGGTACTGCACGGCCATCTTCATGGCCACTTCCATGCCCACCGAGCCGCTGTCGGAGAAGAACACATGGTTCAGGCCGGCGGGCGTGACGCGCACCAGTTCCCGGGCCAGGCGGTCGGCCGGCGCGTGGGTCAGGCCACCGAGCATCACGTGGCAGAGTTCATCGGCCTGTTGCTGGATGGCGCGCACCAGGCGGGGGTGACGATAGCCGTGGATCATGCACCACCAGGAGCAGGTGGCGTCGAGCAGCGACTCGCCGGTGTCCAGGGTGAAGCGCGGGCCGTCGCCGCCGACCACCTTGGGGGCGGGAGCTTGGGTCTTGAGGTGCGCGTAAGGATGCCAGACGGGAGATGTCATCGGGGGGCCTCGCATGGGGGTTGCGTATCAGGGCGCGGGGGCTGGACGTCACGCATCGCCGGGCAGCGTCAGATAGTCGGCGGCGGCACGGGCGCGCGCGTCCGGCGTGTCGGCGGCCAGGCGCGGCACGATGCCCAGGCAGGGCGCCTCCAGCGTGCGCTCGAGGGTCGCCAGGTTGTCGCGATAGCAGGCTTCGTCGGCGACCTCGTCGAAGGACAGGCCCGGGTCGATCAGGTTGCCCACCCAGCCGGCCAGCGGCAGGCCGTCGGCGCGGATCGCCTCGGCGCTGAGCCGGGCGTGGTTCAGGCAGCCGAGCTGGAGCCCGACGACCAGGATCACCGGCAGTTCGAGGCGCACCGCCAGGCCGGCGAGGTCCTCGTCGTCGTTGAGCGGTACCCGCCAGCCGCCGGCACCCTCGATCAGCGTCAGGTCGCGCTTCTCGGCCAACGGTTCGGCGACGTGCGCGACCAGGGCGTCGAGGGTGGGTATCCTGCCGGCCCGACGGGCGGCCAGATGCGGCGCGATGGCCGGCGCATAGGCATAGGGATTGAGGGTGGCGTAGGGCGGGGTCGGCATGCTCTGGGCCTGGAGAGTCAGAGCGTCGATGTTGCGCAGCCCTTCGGTGGTGGACTCGCAGCCGGAGGCCACGGGCTTGAGCCCCAGGGTGGTCAGGCCGCGACGG
Source organism: Chromohalobacter sp. (assembly GCF_039830575.1). NCBI lineage: Bacteria > Pseudomonadati > Pseudomonadota > Gammaproteobacteria > Oceanospirillales > Halomonadaceae > Chromohalobacter > Chromohalobacter sp. The sequence continues at coordinate 34,330 of NZ_JBDOOX010000010.1, forward strand.
CGGGCCAGCGCCAGCAGGCCGCTGGCCACGAGAGTCTTGCCGGCGTCGGTGTCGGTGCCGGTCACGAAATAGGCGGTCATGTCAGCGTTCCAGATCGAGCGTCAGAAGGTGGTAGGAGACGGGCAGGCCGGCGTCGGTGCGCAGCGTCTCGAAGCGCCGGGCGGCGCGGGCCACGTCGGCGCGCGAGAGCCGCGCTCCGCCGCGGGCCACCTGGGCGCCCACCCCCTTGATGGAGGCCATCACCGCGGCGAGGTCGGGATAATGGAAGCGCTCGAGACGCGCCGTGATCTCGACCCGGCGGAAGCCGGCTGCGTGGGCGGCACGGCGGTGGCGGGCCGCGTCGCGAAATTCGAGCAGCGCGGCCGGGCGTTCCCAGGCCCGGCCGACCTCGTCCAGCGTGCCCGGCGCCAGGGTGTTGATCAGCACGCGGCCGCCCGGTCTCGACACACGGCGGATCTCGGCGAGCACCGCGTCCAGGTCCGGGCACCACTGGATGGCCAGGTTGGAGACCACGAGATCGAGGCTTGCATTGGGTAGCGGCAGATCGGCGGCGTCGCCGCATATCCAGCGGATCGCGCCGGGATGCCGTCGATGCGCTTCGGCGAGCATGCCTGGCGCCAGGTCCAGGCCGCTGACCGTGCAGGCGGCACCGTAATGCGTTGCCAGCGCAGCGGTCAGGTCGCCGGGGCCGCAGCCCAGATCCAGCACATCGCCAGCGTGATCGGGCAATCGCTCGAGCAGTCGCTTGCCCATGGCGTGCTGGGCGGTGGCGCGACGGGCGTAATGCGGCGCGGCACGCGAAAAGGCACGCGCGACCCGGGCGCGCCAGTCGTGTGCCCGGGCATCGGTACCTGCATCGAGGCCGTGGCATGGCAGCGCGGTCATGGCATCGTCTCCAGGGAGGCCTCGGCGAGTGACCGTGTCGGCGCCACGGCGATGGCGGCCAGTGCACGGGTGAGTCGCATCGGTTGGCTGATCGGCGGGCAGTGGCCGGCCCCGGGCAGGCGGTAGTCGGCCCGTTCGCGAACCGTCGGGGCCAGCAGCGGGTCGTCCTCGCCGGCCAGCCGATGCACCGGACAGGGCGGCGTGGCCAGGCGCCGGGTATTGTCGATCTCCGCGAGATGCGCGAGCCCCGCGGCCAGGGTGGCGGCATCGGCGTTGATCTCGTCGCCGAGCAGGGTGCGCAGCCTTCGATGGGCGGCCCGGGGCGACGGCTCGCCGCCGAGCTGCCAGCGCATGAAGTGGGCGTGGGTCGCCACCGGATCGCGCCGGAAGGCCTGGCGAAAGCGGGCCAGGGCGGTTGGGCTGACGCCCTCGGGATGCGGGAAGCGTTCTCCCATGCCGAGCAGCACCAGGGCGCGGGGCGCGGGCAGCCGGTCGAGCAGGGCCGCCGCCAGCAGGCCGCCCAGCGACCAGCCGACCCAGATGGCGTCAGGCGGGAGATCGTCGACCATGGCATCGACCAGCGCCTCCAGCGACGCGGGGTCGGTGAGTGCGGCGCGCTGACCATAGCCCGGCCAGTCCGGCGTCATGACCTCGAGCCCGGCCGGCCAGTGATCGTCCAGCGCCTGCCACAGGCGGGCATCGCAGCCCCAGCCGGAGAGCAGCACCAGCGTGTTCGTCGCCGAATCGCTCATGCGGCCTCCTCCCGCTGGCAGGTCGCGAGCCCCTCGAGCAGAGCGCCCAGGGCGTCGTCGTCGTGGGCGGCGGAGAGGGTGATGCGCAGCCGCGCCTCGCCCTTGGGGACCGTGGGCGCGCGGATGGCGCCGACACGCAATCCCGCCCGGGCCAAGCGCTCGGCCCAGCGCATGACGCGGGCGTTGTCACCCAGCACGATGGGTTGAATGGGCGTCCGAGAGTCGGTCAGCGGCAAGCCGAGCGTCCCAGCCTCGCGTCGAAAGTCGGCGATGCGTTCATGCAGTCGGGCGCGGCGCTCGGGTTCGCGCTCGAGCACATCCAGGGCGGTCAGGGTGGCCGCCGCCACGCCGGGGGGCTGGGCGGTAGTGTAGACGTAGGGACGGGCAAACTGGATCAGGTGGTCGATCAGCGCCTCGTCGCCGGCCACGAAGGCCCCGGCACTGCCCAGTGCCTTGCCGAGCGTGCCGACCAGCACCGGCACCTCACGACGATCATGGGCGCGACCCACGCAACCGTCGCCGACCTCGCCGAGCACACCGAGACCATGGGCGTCGTCGATCATCAGCCAGGCCCCGTGGCGACGGGCGGTCGCGGCGAGCGCTCCCACCTCGGCCACGTCGCCGTCCATGCTGAACACGCCGTCGCTGACCACCAGCGTCGGCGCATCGTCCGGGGCGCGGGCGAGCAGCCGCTCCAGATCCTCGAGGTCGCGATGGTGAAAACGCCGCGAGGTCGCGCCGGCGAGCCTTGCGCCATCGATCAGCGAGGCGTGGTTCAGACGATCCTGGAACACGCGCGTATGGTGGTCGCACAGCGCCTGCAGGACGCCGAGATTGGCCATGTAGCCGGTGGAGAAAAGCAGGGCACGGGGACGTCCGGTCAGTTGGGCCAGGCGTCGCTCGAGACGTTCATGGATCTCGAGGTGGCCGGACACCAGGTGCGATGCCTTGGCGCCGGCTCCCAGGCGTCTCGCGGCCTCGGCCTGAGCCTCGGCCAGACGCGGATCGTCGGCCAGGCCCAGATAATCGTTGCCGGCGAAGTCGATGAAGGGCGCGACATCGCTCAGCGTGGGACGCTGCCGCCAGCCGCCGTCGGCATGGCGCTGTTCCGCGGCCTTCGCCAGCCGCGCCGACCAGGGATCCGTACGCGAGCCCATGACTCAGCCCCGGGTGGCGTCGTAGAAAAGGGCGTCGTCGCGCTGGCGCTGAATGGCATGGGCCAGCGCGATCTCGGCCTGTTCGTCGTCACGGTGGGCGTCGTCCGCATGCGGGTCGCTGGGTTCGGGATGCAGGCCGAGCTTGTCGAACAGTGCCCGGTCGCGCTCCACCTGGGGGTTGCCGGTGGTCAGCAGGGTGTCGCCGTAGAAGATCGAGTTGGCGCCGGCCAGGAAGGCCAGGGCCTGGGTCGACTCGTCCATCTGCTCGCGTCCGGCGGACAGGCGCACGTGGCTCTTGGGCATCAGGATGCGGGCCACGGCGATGGCGCGAATGAACGTCAGCGGGTCCATGTCCTCGACGTTTTCCATCGGGGTGCCCGGCACCTTGACCAGCATGTTGATCGGCACCGACTCGGGATGCGGATCCAGGCGTACCAGCTGCTGGAGCAGGGCGGCGCGATCGCGGGGCGCCTCGCCCATGCCCAGGATGCCGCCGGAGCAGACCTTCATGCCCGCTTCGCGCACGTTGGCGAGCGTCTCCAGGCGGTCGGCATAGGTGCGGGTGGTGATGATCTCGCCGTAGTAGTCCGGCGAGGTATCCAGGTTGTGGTTGTAGTAGTCGAGCCCGGCCTCGGCGAGGCGCCTGGCCTGATCGACGTCGACCATGCCCAGGGTCATGCAGGTCTCCAGCCCCAGCGCCTTGACCCGGCCGACCATCTCCGTCACCACCCGCAGATCCTTCTCCCGCGGGCTGCGCCAGGCGGCGCCCATGCAGAAGCGGCTGGCACCGGCCGCCTTGGCGGCACGGGCCTGCTGCTCCACCTTCTCGATCTCGAGCAGCTTCTCCTTGCCGAGGCCGGTGTTGTAGTGCCCGGATTGCGGGCAGTACTTGCAGTCCTCGGGGCAGGCGCCGGTCTTGATCGACAGCAGGGTCGAGACCTGCACGGCGTTGGGATCGAAGTGCGCGCGGTGGACCTGCTGGGCACGGAACAGCAGGTCGTTGAAGGGCAGCGCGAACAGCGCTTCGATCTCCTCCAGGGACCAGTCGTGGCGCATCGTCGGCTGGAAGGTCGGCGACGCATCGGTCCAGGCAGGGTCGCGGGACTGGGCGGTCATGAGATTCTCGCTTATGGTCAACTTATGATTTTTAAAAGGTTGACCAAGAGGGTACGAGGCTGCGCCGATATGTCAACCTGTCTAACTGCTTAAGGTTGACAAGACGGCGGGCGACAGCGCTCGGCGTACCGGCCGCCAGGCGCGTCGGTTGTCTTCCGTCCTCCCCGGGCTCGGGGCTGCCCTCGCGATAGTGTAAGATGCCGCTGGACGCCACCTCGACCGCCGGGAGCCAGCATGTTCAGCGTCATACACGCCAACCACCTCGAGGACCTGGGGACGCTCGCGCTCGATGTCATTCGGCGCCATCGTCAACCGCCGCTGGTGCCGGAAACCTTCCTCGTGCAATCCAACGGCATGGCGCAGTGGCTGCGCTTGACCCTGGCCGAGGCCGACGGCATCGCCGCCTCGGTGGACTTTCCGCTGCCTTCCAGTTTCGTGTGGCGCGCCTATCGCGCGGTGCTGGGAGACGACATTCCCGAGCAGTCCCCGTTCGACAAGACTCCCCTGGCCTGGCGGTTGATGGCGTTGCTGGAACGTTGCCTCGATCCCGAGACGTCTCCCGACGATCCGACGTGCTACGCGCCGCTGCGCGACTATCTCCAGGGCGAGGCACTGGAGGCGAGTCCCTTGCCGGGCGCCGCGGAGGAGGCACGCGAACGGCGTCGCTGGCACCTGGCGGTGCGTCTCGCCGACCTCTTCGACCAATACCTGATCTACCGCCCCGAATGGATCGAGGCCTGGGAGCGAGGCGAACACGCGCCCGCGGACCTGCCCGACGACCAGCGCTGGCAGCCGGCGCTGTGGCGCGCGCTGATCGAGGACGCCCCGGCCGCTGCGCGCGAGCACCACCGCGCACGCCTGCATCGGCGCTTTCTCGACGCCGCCCGGGGGCTGCGCAAGCGGCCCCGCGACGTGCCGCCCCGTGTCTTCGTGTTCGGGATCTCGGCGCTGCCCGCACAGACGCTGGAGGCCTTGCACGCGCTCTCCGGTGTGGTCGATGTGTTCTTGATGATCGCCAACCCCTGCCGTCATTACTGGGGGGACATCGTCTCCGACCGTGATGCCATCAAGCGGGCCGGACGACTGTCGTCGCAGGCCCGGCGTGAGCAGGAGGCGCGCCACCCCGAGGCGCCGTGGCTGGCCGAGCTCGACGAGGAAGCCCTGCATCTGCATGCCAACCCGTTGCTGGCGGGGTGGGGCACGCAGGGGCGCGACTTCATCGTGGGCCTGTACGAGTTCGAAAGCGACCGCGGGTTCGATCTCGAAACCGACGTCTTCCGCGACATGGCGCCCGAGCAGTCGCCGACATTGCTGCAGCAGTTGCAGCAGGACGTGCTCGAGCTGGTGCATCCCGGCGAGCGTGCCCGGCGTGAGGGCGGCCCGCGAAGGATCGCCGAGGATGACGAGTCGCTGTCCCTGGTCAGCGCTCACTCACCGCTGCGCGAGGTGGAGATCCTGCACGACCGTCTGCTGGCGGCCTTCGAGCGCGCCGAGGCGGCGGGCCAGCCGCTGCGTCCCCGCGACATCATCGTCATGGTGCCGGACATCGACCGCTATGCCCCCTGTATCGAGGCGGTCTTCGGCCAGTTGCCGCCATCGCATCCCCGACACATTCCCTTCACCATCGCCGACCAGGTGGCCAGCGAGGCACACCCGCTCATGGCCCTGGCGCTGCTGCTGCTCGAGCTGCCCGAACGCCGCCTGACGGTGAGCGAGGTGCTCGACGCCCTGGAAGTCCCTGCCTTCCGCACCGCCTTCGCCATCGACGAAGCCGAGCTCGAGCGGCTCCGCCAATGGCTGGCGGGCAGTGGCGTGCGCTGGGGGCTCAGCGCAGAACATCGCGACTCGCTGGGGTTCCCGGCGCTGGGCGAGAACAGCTGGCGGTTCGGACTGTCGCGCATGCTGCTGGGCTATGCCGTGGGGGAGCCCTCGGCCGGCGGGGCGCGAGACGGTAGTGAAGACTCACTGGGGCATGCCCCCTCGGGGGATTTCCAGGGCATCGTGCCCTATGCCGAAGTCGGCGGCCTGGAGGCCGATCTGGCGGGGCGTGTGGCAACGTTGCTGAGTACCCTGGAGCAGCAGTGCGCAGCGCTGGGCGAGCGCTTGACGCCGATGGCGTGGCTGGGCCGTTTGCAGGCGTTGTTCGCGGCCTGCCTGCAGCCTGGCACGGCGGATGAACACGATGTCATGGCGCGTCTCGACGCGGCCCTGGCGCGTTGGGCCCAGCAATGCCGGCATGCCGATTTCGAGGAGCCGGTGGGGCTCGGTGTGGTGCGCGATGCCTTGCGTGCCGAACTGGACGAGGGCGGCCTGGCGCAACGCTTTCTGGCGGGCAAGGTCAATTTCGCCACCTTGATGCCAATGCGGGCCATTCCGTTCCGCGAGGTGTATCTGCTGGGCATGAACGACGGCGATTATCCGCGTGTGCGCCAACCCCAGGACTTCGACCTGATGGCCACGCGGCCGCGTCCCGGTGACAGGTCGCGGCGCGACGACGACCGCTACCTGATGCTCGAGGCCATGCTGTCGGCGCGCGCCAAGCTGACGCTTTCCTGGGTGGGGCACGATGTGCGCGACAACACGCCGCGTCCGCCCTCGGTGCTGATCGGCGAGTTGCTCGATACCCTCGAGCAGGGGTGGGACGTCCCCGAGGACGGCGCCGGTTCGCGTGACGCGCGGCTGGCACGCCGGCTGATCGAGACGCACCCGTTGCAGCCCTTCTCGCGCCGCTACTTCGAACGCGACGATCCACGTTTCACCTACGAGGCGAGCTGGGAAGCCTTGTACGCGACGCCTGAAGACACCGCCGCGGCGACGGCGGACGGCGTCCCCTCGCCGGATGCCTCGATGGCATCGCTGCCTGACGAGCCCTTGTCGCTGGGCGACCTGCAACGCGTGCTGCGCCGCCCGTGGACGGTCTACCTCGGGCGCCTGGGGGTTCATTACGTCGATCCCCACGTCCCCGACGAGGACAACGAGCCCTTCGCGCTGGACGGCCTCGAGGACCATGGGCTCAAGCGCGAGTTGCTCGACGGCGCGCGTGGGGGCGTGGCACTCGCCAGCGTCGCCGAGCGGCTGCGCCTGGCCGGCCGCCTGCCGACGGCAGGCTTCGGCGAGGCCTTGATCGAGCCGCGTCTGGCCCGTTTGTCGCGCCAGGTGGAAAGCTGGCGTCGCGATGTGGCCGCCTGCACTGCCGCCTCGCCGTTTCTCGCTCGCTTCCAGGGGGGCGCGTCGGCGCTGACGCTGGAGGCACGCCTCGACGACGTGTTCGCCGCGCCGGAGGATGGCGCCGCACCCTGGTGCCTGATGACGCTGGAGCCCGGGCATTACGGCCACTTGAAGGTCGAAGGCACGGGGCCGCACCGACACGTCGGCAAGGTGCATCGACTCTACGGCGGGTATCTGCGCTGGCTGCTCGCCAATGCCACGCTGGAGGCGCCCTGCAGCTGGACGGCGGTCTTCGAGGACCGTTGCCTGAGCTTGCCGGGAATGGCCGCCGCCACGGCGCGACAGCAGCTCGCGACCTGGCTGGACGCCTGGGCGCGTGCCTACCGCATGCCCTGGCCGGCGATCGGCGAGGTGGCACAAGAGATCTGGAAGCGCGTGCCGCGCGAGACCTGCGAGGCCCTGCAGGCCGGGGAGCCGCTGGAGAGCGGCCTGCGCGAGGCGCTGATCGCACGTTACGAAACCGATGCCTATGCCGGTCCGGCGGCCCTGAGGGCACGCGACGGCGCCCTGGGACAGCTGTGGCCCGATTTCGCCGCCTTCGAGGCGGCAGGGGGCGTCGCGGCCTCGCTGACGCTCTACGCGCCCTTGCTCGACATGCTGGCGCAGGTGACCCAGCGAGTACATGGAGGACGCGCATGACGACGTTCGATGACGACCCGGTGGCGCAGCCCCAGCCGCTGGTGCTCGAGCATCTGCCGCTGGCCGGCCATCACCTGATCGAGGCCAGCGCGGGGACCGGCAAGACCTTTACCCTGGCGGCGCTCTACGTGCGTCTGGTGCTCGGTCCGTTGCCGGGGCGTGAGGCGTGTGACTATCCACGTCCGCTGCTGCCGCCGGAAATCCTCGTGGTGACGTTCACCGAAGCCGCCACCGCCGAGCTGCGCGGGCGCATCCGCGCGCGCCTCAAGGAGGCCCGCGACTGGTTGCTGGCCCCGCCCGAGGCCCGCCACGACGATGTGCTCGGCGCCTTGCTCACGCCCCTGGTGGAGGCCGGGCAGACCGCCGTGGCAAGCGCCGCCAAGCGGCTCGATCAAGCCGCGCGACTGATGGACGAAGCCGCCATCTTCACCATTCACGGTTTCTGCCAGCGCATGCTGACCCGTCATGCCTTCGATGCCGGCGCGCGCTTCGGTGCCGAGCTGCTGCAAGATGGCTCGACCTTGCTGACCCGGGTGGTGGAGGATTACTGGCGTTGTCATTTCTATCCGCTCGCCGCGCATTGGCAGCGCGAGATTCGCCGCCGCTGGGAAGGCCCGGAAGCGCTCAGCCAGGCATTGCAGCCACTGCTCAAGGACGCACGGCCGCAACCCCTGTGGTGGGACGGCGAACGTGTCGAGGCCCCCGCATCGCTGACGACATTGCTGGGCGACGCCGAGCGCGCGCTGGCGGCACGCCAGGCGCTGGAGGATTCGCTGCGCCAGGCCTGGGATCGCGAGGCCATCGCCGGTTGCCTGAACGAGGCCTTCTCGCGCGGCGCGCTCAACAGGAACAGCTACAAGCCGGACGAACTCGATACGCGGCTGGCGGCGTTCGAGCAATGGTTGGCGACCTTCGAGGCCGATGACGGCACGACCGACAGCCAGGGCCGTTTCTGGCTGAGTCAGGCCAAGCTCGAGAAGGCCACCAAGAAAGGCCACGACGTGCCCACGCATCCGTTCTTCGCCCGGCTGGACGAGCTGGCGGAGACCGCCACGCCCTTCGATGTCCTGGCCCCGCGATTGCTGGCCCACGCGCGTGACACCGTGGCGGCGATGTTCGCCGCCGAGAAGCGCCGCCAGGGGTTGTGGGAATTCGGCGATCTGCTGCAGGACCTGGACGCCGCACTCGACCCCGAAGCCGCGCCGGAGGCGGCCTGGCGGCTGGCGGGACGCATTCGCCAGGCCCTGCCGGTGGCGCTGATCGACGAGTTTCAGGACACCGACCCGCTGCAGTACCGCATCTTCTCGCGTATTTATCGTGCTCCTGAGGCCGATGCCGACACCACCACGTTGTTGATGATCGGCGATCCCAAGCAGGCGATCTACGCCTTTCGCGGCGCCGACATCGAGACCTATCTGGCGGCGCGTCGCGAGACCCCCAGCCGTTTCACCCTGACGCGCAACTTTCGCTCCAGCGTGTCCATGGTCGAGGCGGTCAACCGCCTGTTCGCACGACATCCCACGCCGTTCGGCAGCGACGAGATTCCCTTCGTCGAAGTCGCGGCCAAGGGGCAGAAGGCGCGTCTTTGCAACGCCGATGGGCAGGAGGTGGCGGCGTTGGGTGCCTGGTGGCCGGGTGACGAACGCCATGCGAAGGCCGACTATCAGGCGAGCATGGCCAGCGCCGCGCGGGCCGAGGTGCAGCGGGCGCTCGAGGGCGGCTGGCATTTCGTCGACGAGAAGGGCGGGCAACGCGATGTACGCCCGGCGGATATCGCGATCCTGGTACGCAAGGGGAGCGAGGCGCTGGCGGTACGCCGCGCGCTGGCCGAGGGCGGTATTCGCAGCGTGTATCTCAGCGAACGCGCCAGTGTCTTCGATACCGCACTGGCCTTCGAACTGCTGCAGCTCTTCGAGGCGGTGGCGCAGCCGCGCCAGGACGCACGCCTCAAGGCCGCCCTGGCGACGCGGTTGCTCAACGACAGCCCGGCGGCACTGGAGACCTTGCTCGCCGACGAGCTGGCCTGGGAGCGCGAGGTCGAGCGCTTTGCCGACTATCACCGCCAGTGGCAGCGGCGTGGCGTGCTGCCCATGCTGCGCGCGGTGATGCGCGATTTCCGCGTGGCCGAGCGCATGGGCGCGCGCGACGACGGCGAGCGGGCGCTTACCGACCTGCTGCATCTCGGGGAACTGGCGCAGACGGTGTCGGCGCGTCTCGACGGCGAGCATGCGTTGCTGCGCTGGTGGCATCGCGCGCTCGTCGAGGGCACCCGACAACTCGATGCCGAGGCCGTCAGTCAGCGCCTGGAAAGCGACGAGGACCTGGTCAAGGTGGTCACCATCCACAAGGCCAAGGGACTCGAGTACCCCATCGTGCTGTTGCCGTTCGTGTGCGATTACCGCCCGGCGGAGCCGGAGCGCGGGACCGGACTGCTCGAATGGCGCGACCCCCGGCATGGCCGCGCGCTGGTACATGGCGCCGATGACGAGCAACTGGCCGCCGCCGAACGTGCCCGGCTGGATGAAGACGTGCGGCTTCTCTATGTGGCGTTGACGCGGGCCGCGCACGCCTGTCGCCTGGGCGTGGCGCATCTGGGGCGAGGTCGTGGCACCAGTGGTTGCCTGCACGAGACGGCACTGGGTCGGTTGCTCGGCTGCGAGGCCGACGACCAGGCGCATGACGTGCGCGAACGTCTCGCGGCGGCGCTGAGTGTCGAGGCCTGCCCCGCGCCGCCCGCGCATCGCTTGCGCGTTCGTCACGCCCTGCCCGCCGTGGCGTCGGCGCGACGTTTCAACGGCGGCATCGACGACGACTGGTGGATCGCCTCGTACTCGGCGTTGATCGTCGACGCCCGCCTTGCACCGGCGGGCGAGGAGGCCTCGATGACGTGGGATGCCCCGGCGACCCTGGATGTCGAGGTCAGTCGCGAGCAGGACCCGGTGCCGCGTCCCGCGGTGCGTACCCTGCGCGACTTTCCTCGCGGTCCGCGTCCCGGTACCTTCTTGCACGGCTTGCTGGAGGCGGTGGACCTCGATCGCCTGCGCGAGCCGGCCTATCGCGACGAGTTGCAACGCCTGGTCAGCACGCGCTTGCACCTGGGGGGCTTCGAGCCCGAATGGGCGCCGCTGCTGCTCGACTGGCTGTGCACGGCATTGCCGACGCCTTTCCCGGGGCACGCGGGGACCGAGATTCGTCTCGACGGCCTGGCGGCCTGGCGGCCCGAGCTGGAGTTCTGGCTGCCCGCCCACCAGGCGTGGAGCGCGCCGCTCGACGCCCTGGTCTCGGCCTTCGAGCCCTTGCCCGAGCCGCGTCCCCGGCTGGCGCCCCGCAAGCTCAACGGCATGCTCAAGGGGTTCATCGACCTGGTGTTCGAAGCCGAGGACGGCCGCTGGTACGTCCTCGACTGGAAATCCAATCATCTGGGCGATGCGCCGGCGGATTATCGTCCCGAGGCCTTGGCCGAGACGATGGTCGAGCATCGTTACGACCTGCAGTACGTGCTGTACGTGCTGGCATTGCACCGTCTGCTGACGGCACGCCTCGACGATTACGATTACGACACCCACATGGGGGGCGCCTGTTACCTGTTCCTACGCGGCGTGGACGGCACGCCGGGGCAGGGGGTGTTTCAGCGCCGCCCCGAGCGCCGCCTGATCGAAGCGCTGGATGCCTGGCTGGAGGGCGACACGGGCCCCGTCGAGGCGTTGCGTGCGACACTGGAAGAGAGTGCGGCGCCACGTGCGCAGCGGCATGACATCGAGGCAGCCATGACACAGGCATCGTCAGCAACCCGGAGCAGCCCATGAGCCCAGACCAATACACGCTGGCACTGGATGCCTCGCCGGGCATGAGCCGGGAGTCGCTCTTCGAGAGTCTGGCCTGGTGGGAAGCGCTGGGCTGGCTGCGTCCCCTGGATGCGCATTTCGCGCGCTTTCTGGCGGAACACGATGCCCGGGCGCCGGTCGAGGTATTGCTGGCGGCGGCCCTGGCCAGCCACCAACTGGGGCGCGGACATGTCTGCCTGACCCTGCCGCGGGCACTCGCTGCTCCGCGCGACGTGCTGTCGTTGCCGCCTCTGGAAGAGGACGCTCCGCACGAGTCGGTCCCGTTGCCGGACGACTTCCTGCGCGGTCTGGAGAGCGCGACCTGGGCCGCGCGGCTGGCCGAGTCGCCGCTGGTGGCGTCGCCCGGGCCGGGCACCACGCCCCTGGTGCTGGTCGGCGAACGTCTGTACCTGCGGCGCTACTGGCGCGCCGAGCAGGCCGTGGCCACGCACCTCGGCGCGCGTCTGGGGCGCCCGTTGCCGGTGGAGGCCTCGCTGGCCGCACCATTGGCGCGGCTGTTCTCGGCCAATGGCGCCTCGGAGGACGCGCCGGACTGGCAGAAGGTGGCCTGTACGCTGGCGTTGCGCAACCGGTTGACGATCATCTCCGGTGGTCCCGGAACCGGCAAGACGACGACGGTGACGCGCTTGCTGGCATTGCTCCAGACGCAGGCGCTGGCGGCCTCCCGAGGCGAGCGTGCGCTGCGCATTCAGCTGGCGGCGCCCACCGGCAAGGCGGCGGCGCGCTTGTCCGAGTCCATCGCCGGCGCCATGAGCGGTCTGGATGTCGAAGCCGACGTGGCGGCGACGCTACCGCGCGAGGCGCTGACGCTGCATCGGCTGCTGGGCGCTCGTCCCGATACGCGACAGTTTCGCCATCACGCGGGGCATCCGCTGAGCCTCGACCTGCTGGTGGTGGACGAGGCCTCGATGGTCGACCTGGAACTGATGGCGGCGCTGCTCGAGGCCCTGCCCGACGAGGCGCGCCTGATCCTGCTCGGCGACAAGGACCAGCTTGCCTCGGTGGAGGCCGGCTCGGTGCTGGGCGATCTCTGCGCCAATGCGCTGGACCAGGGCTATTCGCCGGCCGCCTGCGAAGTGCTGTCGCAACTGGCGGATACCGACATGACGCCCGACCCGGCATGTTCGCCGCTGGCAGACCACGTCGTCATGCTGCGCAAGAGTTTCCGCTTCGACGCGCACAGCGGTATAGGTGCCCTGGCGGCGGCCACCAACGACGGCGATGTCGCGGCCTTCCGCCAGGCCTGGCAAGCGCAGTACACGGACATCCAGTGGCTGGCATCCTCGAACGCCCAGCGCGAGGTCGAGCGTGCCGCCTTGGCGGGGTATCGCGATTTTTATCGCCGCGTGCGCGACGGGGCGTCCCCGGCCGACGTGCTGGCGCGGTTGAACGACTTTCAGGTGCTGTGCGCCCTCAAGCGCGGGCCCTGGGGTGTCGAGGGGCTCAATGCCCGTATCGCCGCCGGCCTGTGGCGTGAAGGCTGGATCGAGGACCCGCAAGGCTGGTATGCCGGGCGCCCGGTGATGGTGACGCGCAACGACCCGCAGCTGGGGCTCTACAATGGCGATATCGGCATCGCCCTGCCGGATGCCGAGGCGGGGCGGCGCCTGCGTGTGTTCTTCGCGACTGCCGGTGGCGTCCGGGCCGTGCTGCCATCGCGGCTCGACGCCTGCGAGACGGTATTTGCGATGACGGTGCACAAGTCGCAAGGCTCCGAGTTCACGCACGTGATGTTCGTGCTGCCCGAACGCGCCAATCCGATCCTGACCCGCGAGCTGGTGTATACCGGCATCACTCGGGCCAGGCAGCGCTTGACGCTGGCCGGGGGCGGTGCGAGCGTCGTCGAGAGTGCTCTGACGCGACGCGTGGTGCGCGACAGCGGGTTCGCCGAGTGGGTGGCGGCCCTGGACTGCCGAGGGATTGAGGGCCGCGGTTCGACCGTTTCGACCGAGAGGACAAGGACATGGAGGCATCAACGCCTGGAGACAGCGCGCCCGGCGGCACCGACTGGGCGTCACTGAGCAGCCCCGAACTGGCCGCACGGGTGACGCCGGAAAGCGTCGCGCTGTTGCCGCTGGGGGCCGTCGAGCAGCACGGTGCGCATCTGCCGCTGTCGACCGATGTGGATATCGCCGACGGCCTGGTGGCGGCGGCTCGCGCCTGCGTGGCACGCGACATCGAGTTGCTGGTGCTGCCGACGGTGGCGGTGGGAGCGAGCATGGAGCATGGCGATTTCGCGGGCACCCTGAGCCTGGCGCCGGAGACCGCCATCGCGCATCTGGTGGAGGTCGGCGCCAGCGTGGCGCGCGCCGGGATTCGTCGCCTGGTGCTGTTCAACAGTCATGGCGGCAACAAGGCGGTGGTCGACCTCGCGGCGCTCACGTTGCGCGAGCGCCATGGCTTGCTGGTGGTCAAGGCGAATTACTTTCGCTTCGCTCCGCCCGATGACGCGCTGCCTGCCGAGGAATTGCGCCACGGGTTGCATGGCGGGGCACTGGAAACCGCCATGATGATGCATCTGGCGCCGCACAAGGTGCGCCACGCCCATCTCGGCGAGGCGGTATCGCTGGGCGCGCGGCAGGAGCAGGCCGGCCACGGGCTGTTGCCCGAGGGCGATGCCGGTTTCGCATGGCTGGCCCAGGACCTGCATCCCGACGGCGTGGTGGGGGATGCGCGACTGGCAACCCCGGCGCTCGGAGAGCGTCTGGTGGCCCATTTCGCCGCGCGTCTGGCCGCCGTCGTCGAGGCGGCGGCATGTTTCGACCTGACCCAGCTCGGCGCGCGGTCCCGCGAGTGAGGGACGCGCTCCGGGTCACTTGAGCGAGCTGATATCGCGTCGCGTGGCGTGCGTACCGTCACGTTCCAGCACGTCGTTCAGCCAGTGCCCGGCGCGTTCGGCCTTGGCGCTCAGGTAGCGCCGGTTGTGTTCGTTGAGCTTGCCATAGCAGGCCTGGCGGCCGACCACCTCGACACCGCCTCGGCTCATGGCGTCGATCTTGCCGGGATTGTTGGTCAGCAGCTCGATGCGCGTGACGGCAAGGGCCTCGAGCATCTGCAGCGCGACATGATAGCGGCGTTCGTCGTCGCCGAAGCCCAGCACCTGGTCGGCGTCGACGGTATCCAGGCCGTCGTCCTGCAGGTGGTAGGCCCGCAGCTTGTTGGCCAGACCGATACCGCGCCCTTCCTGGGCGAGGTACAGCAGAATGCCGCCACCGCGTTCGGCGATGGCGGCCACGCTGCCGCGCAATTGCTCGCCGCAATCGCAGCGCAGGCTGCCGAACAGGTCGCCGGTGAGACACGCCGAGTGCAGGCGCGTCGGAACGGCGTCGGCCCATTGGGCAGGATCGCCCACCAGTACCGCCAGGTGCTCGCGCAGGCCGTCGCTTTCGCGGAACAGCACGAATCGCGTGCGATCAGCCTCGGCCAGCGGTATCTCCGCCTCGCTGATGCGCTTGAGGGAGGTCATGTCGCCTTCGTCGTAACGCTGCACATCCTCGAGGGACACGACCAGCAAGGTGCCGTCGGCGATGAGGGCGTTCACCGCCTCGCGGCGTGATGGGGCCACCGTGGCGCTCAAGGCGGCGGGCACCAGCAGTCCGCGTCGCATCAGGCCCAGTGCCGCCGTCTCCGCCGGTGTGGCGGGCTGCGATGCCTCGGGCGTTTCGGCCTCGGCTGCCATGGCCCAGGCCACGACATCGCCGGCACGCTGGTCCGCGCTGAGCGGCAGGTGTACGGCGTGAGAGACTTCGTGCATCGGCGCGCCCAGGCAGGCGAGTCGATGCTCGGTGATCACCAGGCCCGGCGCATGGCCGGTCAGGGCGGCGAGTGACGTCAGGGTCTCGTCGTCGATGCCTTCCAGTGGCTGAATCACGACGTCGTCTTGCGGGGTGCGCAGCACGATCGGCAAGCCGCGGCGCACGTCGAAGATCGCACGTTCTACCTGTCTCATGAGCCTCTCCTTGGTTTTTTCGCGTCGTAATGCTTCGATGACGTCTGGTCCGCCTGCGGCGCCTCGTCTCGCGACGTGGCCAGACGGCAGGCGGTATGGCGTTTTCGCCGGCACACGGCATGGGAGACCGTATGAGCGCTTCGATACTCGATGCAGCGTTGGCCTGGCAATGGATCGGCCAGATTCGCGAACAGGACTGGCATGCCCAGGCCACGCTGACGCTGCGCTCGCCAGCGTGTACCTTGCGGGTTCAACGCGGCGGTGATTGGCAGGCCGAGGGCGAGGTGACGGCGGACGCCGCGGCGCTGCTCGATACCTTGCTGCCCTGCTGTGCCACGCCGGGGCGTTTCGTCATCGGCCAGCTCGGGCAGAGCCTCGATGGGCGCATCGCCACGGTCAGCGGTGCGTCGTATTACGTCACCGGCGAGGCGAGTCGCGTGCATCTGCACCGGCTGCGCGCGCTGGTCGATGCCGTCCTGATCGGCGCGGGGACGGCATGCGCCGACGACCCACGGCTCAGCGTGCGGCACGTGTCGGGACATAACCCGGTTCGCGTGATTCTCGATCCCAATGGGCGCGTGCCCGCCACCCAGGGCGTGTTCCAGAACGACGAGGCGCCGACCTTGCACATCACGCGGCATCCGTTGCCTCGGGGAGCGCTGGGGGCGCATGTCGATACCTGTGTGGTCGAAGATGCCGCCGACCTGACGCCGGCTGCCTTGTGCAGGACCCTGGCAGCACGCGGCTTGCGGCGCGTGCTGGTCGAAGGCGGCGGGCAGACCGTGTCGCGCTTCTTGGCCGACGGCGAGCTCGATCGCCTGCATGTCGTGGTGGCGCCGCTGTTGATCGGCTCGGGGCGTCCGGCGGTGAGTCTCGCCGAGATCGAGACGCTCGATACCGCCCTGCGACCACCGTGCCGCACGTTCGCGATGGGAGACGATACCTTGTTCGATCTGGCGCTGCGTGCCGTCGACGCGGCGTGATACGTCATCGTGCATGGCGGTCTCCTCAGCGTTCGCTCGTCAGCGGGGCGCCCGGCGGCGGGGTGTCGCGGCCCTGGCGTGGCGGACGCCGACGGCACAGCAGCCATGCCCCCGGCAGGCTCGAGACCAGCACGATCACGCCATACACCAGCGAGATCGCCACGCCTTGCGCGGGGTCCAGGCCCGCACCCATCCATACCAGCGCCGCGGCCCCCTCGCGGAGCCCCCATCCGGCGACGGAAAGCGGAATCGCCATGACCATGAGAACCGGCGGGATCAAGGGCAGCAGGGTGCTCAGGGCGATATCCGCGCCGATGGCCCGGGCGGCGATGGCGTAGATCGCGATATAGCTGGCCACCACGCCGAGTGACCCCAGGGACTGCCACAACCACACGCTCGATGCCACCAGGGCGACCTCGAGATCGTGCAGCGTATGACGCAGCCAGGCGGGCGGGCGCCGGCAGGCCCAGAGTGCCAGCGCGGCGAGCCCGGCGATCCCTGCCACGAGCCCGGTCCACGAGGCATTGCCCAGTCGGAAGAAGAGTGCGGCCAGGCTGTCGCGCAGCGCCGGCGCGGCGGCCAGGCCCACCAGTGCGATGAGCAGCAGCATGACTTGTCCGGACAGGCGTTCGATGACGACGGCACGCCAGGCACGTGCGCGGTCGAGGCTCGACTGGGCATGTCGCCAGGCACGCGTGGCATCGCCCACGACGCCGCCGGGCAGGACCTGATTGAGGAAGGTGGCCGCATAGTATTCGGCGACCGCGCGACGCAGCGAGAGCGTCAGCCCCATGCGTCTGGCCGTCAGGCGCCAGCGCCAGGCGGACAGCATGACCTGGGGAACGCTGATCAGCAGCGCCAGCCACAGCCAGCCCGGGGCGGGAGCGGCGAAGGCGTCGCGTAGCGCCTGGGCGTCCAGTCGCCAGGCGAGCAGGCCGATCAAGGCGCCGCTGACACCCAGGCGCAGCAGCATGGCGTTAGCGCGGGCCATGGTCCGGCTCCGGTGCGGCGAACACGTCGCGATGACCGACGTAGAGATCGACCCGGCCCTGATCCAGCGCTTCGCGGCGACGCCGCCACCAGCGATCGATACGTGCACGTTCTTCCGGCGCCTGTTCGCGGGCGGCGCCGGCCCAGCCGTCGAGCAGGCTCAGGGCCAGAGGGCGTTGGGCGGGACCCAGTCGCCAAGGACTCGGGGCGTCGACGAGCCGGAAGCCCCGGTCGGCGAAGGCGGTGGCGAGCGCCTGGGGGGCGGCCATGCCCAAGGCAGGGCCGAAGCCCTTGTCGCGGCGCTGATGCGCGGCCAGGGTGGTGAACAACCAGGCATCGTCGCGGTCGGTGACATCGGTGTCGTCGACGCAAAAACGGGTATCACCATCCACGCTCAGGGCGATCAGGGCGGCGCAGCGGTGTCGTGCGCAAGCCGTCGCCAGGGATGCGACCCAGGTGTCGCTGACCAGATCGCACAGCGCCGAGGCGGTGACCAGATCGACGCCTGTCAGCCAATTTGCCGCCAAGGCGTTCAGATCGTGTTGCTGGGTGGTCAGGCGAATCGGCGTGCCGTCCATGTCGCGAAGCGGCTGGCAGCGTCCCACGGCATGCCCCAGCAGGTCGGCGTCATGATCGACGAGCCGCCATGTCTGGGGCCCGGGAAGACGCGGTGCGAGATAGCGCACGTTGGCCCCGCTGCCGCTGCCCAGGTCGACGAGTCGTGCCTCGCGTGCCTGGCAGCGTGCGGCGAGCCAGGCGCCGGCGGCTTGCGTCGGCAGAGCGGCACGCGCGCTGTGGTCGGCGTGCTCGCGACGCGTGAGCCAGCTTTCGCTGAAGATGGCGGCCGTGTTCATGTCGTGCCTCGTTCGAGGGCGGCGGCAAAGGCATCACCCACCTGCGACCAGTCGCGCAGCGCGGCGCGCTGGCGCTCGGCACCTTCCCGCCAGTATCGGCGATGTGCCGGGTCGGCGAGCATGTCGCGCAGGGCGCGAGCCAGGGCCTCGCTGTCGCCGGGCGGTACCTTGATGCCGGCATCGTCGGGGAGGGTATGCGCCAATGCCCCGCCGGTGGTGGTGATCACGGGCAGTGCATGCGCCAGCGCCTCGCTGACGACCATGCCGTACCCTTCGTAATGCGAGGGCAGCACGAAGATGTCGCTGCCCTGGTAGGCCGCGCCGAGCGCCTCGGCGGGACGTTCGCCGAGAAGATGGAAGCGTGTCTCAAGGCCATGCTCGGCGATGCGCGCCCGGACATGCTCGACATGCGCCGGCGCCCGGTCCAGGCCGCCGATGCAGTCGCATGTCCAGGGCAGGTCGGTGAGGGTGGCCAGGGCCTCGACGAGCACATCATGCCCCTTGCGGGGAGTGACCGTGGCCACGCACAACAGGCGGGGCACATCGCCGTTGCCGCGCGCTGCCGGGGCGCGTTCCACGCCGGGTTCGACCACATGCAGGCGTTCGGCGGTGACGCCGAAATCGGCGAGGCGGCGAGCGGTGAACGCACTGGTGACGATGACATCGCGCACGGCCGACAGCGCCCGGGTTTCGCTGATCGTGAAGCGCTCGCGTTCGGCGTCGCCAAGCCCCGTCTCGTCGGCGAGCGGGTGATGCACCAGAGCGGTGATCGCCAGGCGGCCGGCGTGCGAGTCGACGACCTCCGGCAAGCCGCCCATTGCCAGGCCGTCGATGACGACTCGGGCGCCATCGGGCAGGGCCGCCAGCGCGTCGTCCAGGGCCTGGCGTGCGGTGCCGTCGGGCTCGGGGAAGCGACCCTCGAGGCCGATGACCCGCACCTGCCAATCACGCTGGCGCAGCGCCTCGACGATGCGGGCATCGTAGACGTAGCCTCCGGTCAACTGATCGGGATCGCCGGCCACGATCAGTGTCAGCACTTCGCTCATAGGGCGCCCTCGTAACTGGCCCAGGCGATGTGCGATTCATGCAGCGTGACGCCAAGCCCCGTCAGACCATGGCCCGTCTCGCCCAGTTCGCCGTCGCGAATCGCATGGGCGAGACGCTCGAAGATCACCTTGGCCATGAATTCGGTGGTCGTGTTGCGGCCTTGAAATTCGGGGATCTCGTCGAGGTTGTTGAAGTTGAGTTCGCCGAGGACACGCGACAGCGTCTGGCTGGCCAGGCCGATGTCGACGATCAAGTCGTCACGGTCGAGCTCCGGACGCTTGAAGGCGACATCCACCACATAGGTGGCGCCATGGAGGCGCTGTGCCGGGCCGAAGATATCGCCGTTGAAACTGTGCGCGATCATGAAGTGATCTCTGACGGTCAAGCTGAACATCCGTGTATCTCCTTGTGCCTTTGCGTTCGTGAAGTGGGGTGCGTCGGCAACGTGTCGGGGCGCTCGTCAGGCCGGCCGAAGCCGCGCAAGCGCTTCAGGGATAACGTATACGATGACAGAGCCCCGGACGGTGCGCGGTGCTGAGTCGTGCCAGTGTCGTCGGCAGGTCCGCGAAGTCGCTTTCCCCGTCGATGAGGGCATCGAGGCGTGCGTCACGCAGCAACGACAAGGCCAGTTGCAGGCGCTGCGAGTGGCTGCGCCGGGCACGCCGCGCTGGCGATACGCCGCCGACCTGGCTGGCACGCAGCGTCAAGCGCTGCGAGTGGAAGGCCTCGCCGAGGGGTAGCGTGACGTCGTCTTGCCCGAACCAGCTCAGCTCGATGATCTCCGCCTCGTACCCCGCCAGCGGGAGCGCGCTGCGCAGGCCTGCCGGGCTGCCACTGGCGTGGATGATCACGTCCTGGGCGCCCTCGGCGTCCTGGGGGTAGCGGAACGCCACCCCCAGCGCGGCGGCCAGTTCTGCCTTGTCGGCATCGATATCCAGCAGTTGGACGCGCACGCCGGCGATCTGTCGGCACAGCCAGGCAACCAGGCCACCCACCACGCCGGCGCCGATCACGGTGATACGGTCGCCGATGCGCGGCGCGGCATCCCACAGCGCGTTGATGGCGGTTTCCATGTTGGCGCCGAGGATCGCCCTGGCTGCCGGCAGGTCGTCCGGCAGCGGCACCACGGCCTCGATGGGCACCACATAACGTGTCTGATGAGGATAGAGACAGAACACGTCGCGTCCCCGCCAGGCCGCAGGCCCCGCCTCGACGACACCGACATTGGCATAGCCGTACTTGACCGGGCCGGGAAAGTCGCCTTCCTGGAAGGGAGCGCGCATGCGAGTGTATTCGCTCTCCGGGACCTTGCCCTGGAACACCAGACTTTCCGTGCCACGGCTGACGGCACTGAAATGGCTGCGGATGAGCAGGGCATCTTCGTCCCGTGGCGGGAGGGGCTGGGATCTTATTTCACCGTGCCCCGGTGACAGCGTCCAAAAGGCGTCGGCGTTCGCTGCGTGCATAGGCAACCTCCTTCGTTATCTCGAGTATCGTCCATGAGACCCTTGCATGTACAGCTATTGTACATATCGTTTTTTATGTACCATTTTTTATTTGTGTCATATAACGTCAGCGTAGTGAAAGTGACGCTCGCTGGCGGGTTTATCTGCCATAGTGAATGAAAAACATGCTGCACCAAGGGGTATCGCATGCGTGATTCTTCGCGTCCTCCCCAGGCTCGTCGACCGGCGTGGGCTCACGGCCTGCCCGCCGGCATGGAATTGCTGGCCGGGCTGGGCCTGGTGGGGCTGCTGGTGGAGGCCGTGCAATGGCGGCTGGCGGCTCCGCGCGGGCTCGGCTGGTCGGTAGGGGGCGTCTACCTGGGCATGGCGCTGATCATCCTCTGGGCATGGCCCGCGGCGCGGCGCTGGCTGGGATGGGCCAACCGGGTCACGTTGCTGCGCGCCGTGTTGATCGCCTTGCTCGCCGGCAGCATGGCGTTTCCGGCGTTCATGGAACGACACGTCCTCGAGATGACATGGGTGGCGCTGCTTGCACTGTGCCTGGACGGCATCGATGGCTGGGTGGCGCGTCATACGCACTCCGCCAGCGATTTCGGCGCGCGTTTCGACATGGAACTGGACGCATTTTTCATCATGGTGCTGTGCTGCGCGCTCATCGTGCTCGACAAGCTCGGCGGGTGGGTGCTGGTGGTGGGCGCCATGCGTTACACCTTCGTGGCGGCGGGGCATGCATGGACATGGCTGCGGCGACCGTTATTCCCGAGTCTGCGCCGCAAGGCGGTCTGCGTATGGCAGGTCGCCAGTCTGCTGGTGGCGCTGCTGCCCTGGGTGTCATCTTTCTGGGCGGCGCTCTGTGTCGGCGTGGCGCTGGCGCTGCTGATCTATTCCTTCGCGCGCGATGTCGTCTGGTTGTATCGCCATCGCCGCATGGGGGGGTGAGGCCTGGGGGCTCGCGGTATCCTTGAGTGGCCGCTGAGCGACACGATCCGGGCTGTGCGTCGGGGCGGCCCGTTCCGTCGTGGGACGCTTCCGGTGACGCTATTCCAGGTGACTCAGGTGGTTGATGAATTGTGTGAAGATCTCCGCCTGGGTGGAGGTGTTCAGTCGTGCATGGATGTTCTTGCGGTGCACCTTGACCGTACCGACGCTGATTTTCAGGTGGTCGGCAATCGCCTGGGAGGAAAAGCCGCGGAGTATGAGGTCGGTGATCTCGCGCTCTCGCTGCGTTAGCACGCCGCTGGCGAAAGTGCGCAAGGCGCGCTTCATGGGGCCGTCGGAGCGGCCATACTGCAGGAACTCGTCGGACTGCGTCTGCCAGAACTGACGCATGAGCGCGCTGATGATCGGGTGAAAGTCCTGCAAGGCGTTCAGCTCGATGCGCGAAATGCTTTCCAGCGAGGCCTTCCGCCCGAGCGTGATGGCGCAGGTCACCTCGTCATCGAGATGGATCAAGAGATTGATCTCATCCACCAGTCCGAAATTCTGGTAGCAGGTCTGGTAGTACTCGGTACTCTTGAAGGAATCCGGCATGATATCGGCAAGGCGCACGATGCCGGGTGAGGCGGTGTTCTTGATGGCATGAAAAAGCGGGTCGAGGACATAGGCGTGGTTGATGTACTGCCGCAGGGTATCGCTCTGCTCCGCCGGATCGGAAGGATGGACGAGAATCGGCCGCAGCGATTTCTTGTAGGTCAGCAACAGAATCGTGTCGAAGCAGCACAGGGTCGACAGGAAGGCTTCCAGCATCACCGGAAAGCTGCGCAATCGCTGATGCTCGATGAGGACACCCAGGTTTTTCTGCCAGCTCTCATTGGTCTGTATCTGATTGACGCGATCTCTCATCGCTTGTCCTTGCTTCTTGTATGCGGCCGAAAGGGCGCTATCAGGGATAGCCTCCAAGGCTAAGCCAGATGATCAGCCGGTACCAGCCCGGCTCGCGTGGCGAGCATGCCGCAGGCAGTTCGCCAGTCCCGAGGCAGGTCGTCTTCCGGCGGCCGAATACCCCCAGGGTGATAGATACAGCATTATCTGGATGGGATACCTTAAGGCTCTGGTTTTCGAAAAAAGCTCTCAAGAGTCATGCGTATGACGACGGATAAAAAACAGGGCAAGTCCCGCGAGCTGGATCTCTTTATCACGGATTTGAACGGCAACTTGCGCGGCAAGCGTCTGCCCGCCAGCGGCTTGAAGAAACTCCGCAAGGAAGGGCTCAAACTACCGCTCTCGGTAGTGGGCTTCGATTTCTGGGGGGCGGATGTTCTGGACAATGGCCTGGTATTCGAGACCGGTGACAGTGACGGCGTCTGCATGCCTGTCAGCCAAGAGCCGATTCCGGTGCCCTGGTCGGAAGCGCCGCGTGACCAGATGCTGGCGATGATGTTCAATCCCGACGGTACGCCCTTCGGGGCCGATCCTCGTCAGGTGCTCAACCGCATGGTCGATCGCTTCTCCGCAAAGGGGCTGACGCCGGTACTGGCGACCGAACTCGAGTTTTACCTGATGGATGCCGAATCGGAAAGCGTGCAGCGTCCGATACCGCCGGCACTGGCCGATGGCAAAGGGCGTCGTCTCGCCAATGCGGAAGGTTATTCCGTGGAGGAAATGGACGGCTTCGAGGCCTTCTTCGCGGATATCCGTGAGGCCTGCCAGGGACAGGGGATCGGCGCCGACACCATCATTGCCGAGATGGGCCCGGGGCAGTTCGAGGTGAACCTCGACCACGTGGCCGATCCGCTGAATGCGGGCGATCAGGCGATTCTCTTCAAGCGCCTCGTGCGCGGCGTTTCCCGCCGCCACGGCTATGCGGCGACCTTCATGGCCAAGCCTTACGTCGAGGAAAGCGGCAACGGCTTTCACACGCATTTCAGCCTGCTCGACCGCGACGGCAACAATGTTTTCGACGACGGTACCGAGCAGGGCAGTGACCTGTTGCGCCACGCCATTGCCGGGATGATGCAGTTGATGCCGGAGAGCATGCTGGTGTTCGCGCCGCATCTGAATTCTTATCGTCGCTTCATGCCGGGCGCTCACGCACCGACGCATGCCAGCTGGGGGTACGAGAACCGAACGGTGGCCCTGCGTGTGCCGGAAAGCCCCAATCTTGCTCGCCGTATCGAACACCGAGTGGCAGGGGCCGATGCCAATCCGTATCTGGTATTGGCATCCATCCTCGCCGGTGCGCTGCATGGCATGGAAAACGCACTCGAGCCGGATGCCCCGGTGGAAGGTGATGCCTACGCCGAAGAAAGCCCCCGCTATCCACTGCCATGCGAGTGGCAGGATGCGATCGCTCGCTTCGAGCAGAGCGAGATTCTGAGGGAATACCTGGGCGAAGAGTTCGTGCGTGTCTACGCGCAAGCCAAGCGCCAGGAGCGCCGCCGGCTGAACGAGCGCATCTCCGATGTTGAATATGAGGCCTATCTGGGATTGCTCTGATCCCGGCCAGGCTTGAAAAATTCACGGCGCGGCCGTGAGCGAGGAATCCGTCATGACACTGAAGATCGGCATACTGGCCACCGGCACGACGCCGGACAATCTGATCGACCAGTATGGCTCCTACGCCGACATGTTCGTTCGTCTGTTCGAACAGGCCGGCTATGGCTTTACCTTCACTACCTACGATGTGCGCGACGACGTCTTTCCCGAGTCAGCCGAGGCCTGTGATGCCTGGATCATCACTGGCTCGAAGTTCAGCGTCTGCGACAAGTCGCCATGGATGGCGCGGTTGAAAGACCTGATTCTCGACATCTATGACACCGGCGGCCCGATCGTGGGCATTTGCTTCGGCCACCAGATCGTGGCGGAAGCCTTCGGCGCCGACGTCGATCGGTATCCGCAAGGCTGGGGCGTGGGGTTGCATACCTACCGACTGGAGAAGAACGTAGCGGAGCTGAGCGCCCTGGATGGCCGATTCACGCTGAATGCAGTGCATCAGGATCAGGTGCTGAGCAAACCTGAGCAGGCTGACGTCATCGCCTCTTCGTCGTTCTGCCCGTTTGCGGCCCTCCAGTACGACGATCGCATCCTGACCCTGCAGGCGCATCCAGAGTTCGACGTGGCGTTCGAAACGCGGTTGCTTCAGTCACGTCGTGACGCCCCGATTCCGTCGACGGCGACCGACCCGGCGCTGGTCGCGCTCGACGAGGCGTCGGCGCAGACGGACTCGCTGCAGGTCGCCCACTGGATGGCCGAGTTCCTGCAGCAGGGTCGACGTCGTTGAGCGTGCCCACGCGTTATCTGAACGCCCGGCTTGCCCATGCAGCGCTTGATGCGACCATCCGGGATCAAGCAGGCCATGTCGCGATAGCCCGATGATCCCGAAGGCCCATGCAACGCTCAGACACGCGGCTGCTGCTGGGTGATGCAGTGGATGTTGCCGCCACCGAGCAGGATCTCGCGGGCATCGACGGCGACCACCCGGCGGTCTGGAAACAGGTTCTCGAGAATGGCGTGTGCCTCGTCGTCATGTGCCGGGTCGAGCCTGGGCATCACCACCACCGAGTTGCCGATGTAGAAATTGACGTAGGAGGCGGCCATGCGGTCGCCCGGTTGCCGTGGGCGCGAACTGCTCAGCCGGTCGACGCCGCTGGCTTCGGTCTCGGCGATGGTCAGCGGACCGGGCATCGGTAGCTTGTGCACGGTAAGCCGCCGTCCCCTGGCATCGGTGGCCGCCTCGAGAATCCCCAGGGCCTCGCGGGAGATGGCATGTTGCGGGTCGCTATCGTCATCGGTCCAGGTCAGCGCCACTTCGCCGGGGGCGACGAAGCAGCACAGGTTGTCGACGTGGCCGTCGGTCTCGTCCTGGAAACAGCCCCGCGGCAGCCAGATGATCTTTTCGACACCCAGATAGGCGCACAGCAGCCGTTCGATCTCGGGCTTGGCGAGATCGGGATTGCGATTGGGGTTGAGCAGGCATTCCTCGGTGGTGATCAGGGTCCCCTCGCCATCGACGTGGATGGCGCCCCCTTCGACCACCAGCGGGGTGATGAAGCGTTCGATACCGAGGACTTCGGCGATCTTCTGGCGGATGCGACGATCCTTGTCCCAGGGAAAGTAGAGTCCACCGTTGAGTCCGCCCCAGGCGTTGAATTCCCAGTCGACCATGGCCAGGCGACCATCCGGATGGGTCAGGAAGGTCGGCCCGACATCACGCATCCAGGCATCGTTGCTGGAAAGCTCGATCACTCGGATGTGGCTCGGCAACTGGTTGCGGGCGTTCTCGTACTGGTCGTCGTTGACGCCGACGAATACCGTCTCGCTCTCGGCGATCGCGCGGGCCACGGCGACGAACGCCGCCTGGGCCGGCTTGGCGCCATAGCGCCAGTTGTCGGGACGCTGCGGCCAGAGCATCCAGCAGGCGTCGTGCGTGGCGAACTCGGCAGGCATGGAAAAGCCGAGTTCTGCCGGGGTGGCGGTGCGACGCTCCGTCGCGATGTCCGTGTCGTTCATGATGAACCTCAAAGATAACCTGCCGCCAGAAATACCAGCGTGGCCAGGAAGGCGGCAATAAGCGCATAGGGAAGCTGGGTCAGGGCATGGGCCATGGGCGTGCAGCCGCTACCCTGGGCCGACAGCACAGTGGAGTCGCCGTAGAAACAGGCGTGGCTGCCGAAGGCGCTGGCCGAGATCAATGCGCCGATCACCAGTGGCATCTCGGCGTCAACGCTGCTCGCCAGTGGCAGAACGATCGGCATCGCCACGGCGAACAGCCCCCAGAACGAGCCGGTGGCAAAGGCCAGGAACGCCATCGTGACGAAGCTCACTGCCGGCAACAACTGAGCCGTCATCAGCGGTTGCAGCGTCTGGATCACGTATTCGGTGAGTCCCAGCCCGTCGTTGACTTCCTTGAGCGTGAAGCCGGCGACCAGGGTGCCCAATGGCATGAGCATCGACTTGAAGCCATCGAGTGCGGTATCGAAGGTGGCGTGAAAGCTCATCAGACGCTGGCTGAAGATCAGTACCAGGGTCACGGCCAGGGCCACGATCACGCCGCGCAGTATGTCGATATCGAAATACCAGGTGAAGAAGATCAGGCTGGCGATGGGCAGCAGGAAGTTGAGCAGATGCGGGCGGCGCTGGCCTTTATCTTCGGTCTCCAGGGCGTTTTCCTCGGCGCCGTCGGGCATTACCTGGCCGCCGCTGGCACGCAGTTCGGCCGTCTTCATGGGCCCGATGGCGGGGATCCAGCCCATCGCGACCAGCGGCACCACCGCGGCGGCGATCCAGGCGTAGAACATGAAGGGGATCGCCTCGATGTAAAGTCCCATGCCGCTGCCGGTCACATTGTTTTCCTCGAGCAGTCCGGCGAAGAACACGGCCCAGGTCGAGAAGGGGACCAGGATGCAGATCGGCGCGGCGGTGGAGTCGACGATGTAGGCGAGCATCTCACGCGAGACCTTGAAGCGGTCGGTGATCTTCTTCATCGAGGCGCTGATCGCCAGGGCATTGAGATAGTCGTCGACGAAGATGGCCAGACCGAGGAGCCAGGTGGTCAGCAGTCCCTGGCGCCGGCCGTGGATGCGACGAGTCATGACGTCGCCGAAGGTCAGCACGCCACCGGTACGAACCAGTAGCGCGATCAGGCTGCCGAACAGCCCGCAGACCAGGATGATCCAGGTCACGGTGTCGTTGCCGAGCACCGTGAGCAACGTGTCGGAAGCCTGGGTCACCACGCTTGTCGGATCGATCATCAACATGCCGACCAGGGCGCCGGTCATCAGCGACTCGATGGTGCGGCGGGTGATGATGGCCATGATCAGCACAATCAGGGTGGGAAACAGGCTCCAGAGTCCGTAAGTG
The DNA here is from genome assembly GCF_039830575.1 of Chromohalobacter sp. Classification (NCBI taxonomy): domain Bacteria; kingdom Pseudomonadati; phylum Pseudomonadota; class Gammaproteobacteria; order Oceanospirillales; family Halomonadaceae; genus Chromohalobacter; species Chromohalobacter sp. The sequence continues at coordinate 62,039 of NZ_JBDOOX010000010.1, forward strand.
TCCATGTCATACTCTTTTGTGATTGTGGTGTCGGGAATCGAGCCCGTGGATGGCCCCCGGCAGGCCGCCCTGTTCGAAGGCACTGCAAACCCTTCCATGAGCGCTACATTCGCCATTCATGGCGAATGCCCTTCTGACGGGCGACCTGCCTCGGATGCTCCCATCGGGCAGGTCGAGAAGGCGTTTTTACAGGTAGCCGTCGGCCTTGAGGGTCGCTGTCGTGGCCGTCAGCGCGGCGTCGAGGATATCCACCACGCGGTCGACGGTTTCCCGCGTCCAGATCAGCGGTGGCGACACGATGTTGAGGTGTCCGACCGGGCGAATGATCAGACCGCGCTGCTGTGCCTCGAAGGCGACTCGGTCGCCCACCCGTGCCTCCACAGGGAAGAGCGCCTTGGTCTGCTTGTCGGCGACGTTCTCGAGACACATCATGAAATGGCTGCCACGCACGTCGCCCACCGTGGCGTGATGCGACAACGATGCCAGGCGTTCCTCGAGGTAGGGGCCCACCTCGCGGACGTTTTCGCAGATCCCCTCGCGCTCGATGATCTCGATGTTCTTGAGAGCCGCCGCGCAGCTTACTGGATGCCCGGAATAGGTAAAGCCGGTGCTCAGCACGCCGCCCGGCCCCTGCGGCGTGGACAGCACGTCGTAGAGCGCGTCGGAGATCAGCGTCGCGCCCAGCGGTGCATAGCCGGAAGACAGCCCCTTGGCGCAGTTGATGATATCGGGTTGGGTCTCGTACACCGCCTCGGAGGCGAAGAAGTGCCCCAGGCGACCGAAACCGGTCACGACCTCGTCGGCGATGTAAAGGATGTCGTTGGCGCGACACACCGCCTGCATGCGCTTGTGATAGTCCTTCGGTGCCACCAGCACGCCGCCGGCGCCCATGATCGGCTCGGCGATGAAGGCGGCGATGTTGTCGGCGCCGATCTCGGCGACGGTGTCCTCGAACTCCCGAACCAGGTGGTCGCAGTAGTCGGCTTCGGTCATCCCCTCGGGGCGCCGGTAGCAGTTGGCCTCGCTGAGATGAGTGACCAGGTGATCGAGGGTATCGAAGTCCCAGTTGTTGCTGGCGATGCCGGTCAGGGTCGCGGCGAGGTAGGTGGTGCCGTGGTAGGCGTTGTTGCGTGAAATGATGCGCTTCTTGGCCGGCTTGCCGAGGCGGTTGAAGTAGTAATGCACCAGGCGGATGGTGGCGTCGTTGGCCGTCGAGCCGCCGCAGCTGTAGAAGACGTGGTTGAGGTGCGCGGGGGCGAGCTCGGCCAGCCTGGCGGAAAGCTCGGCGGCCGGGGCGTTGGACAGGTTGTTGAAGGTCGAGAAGTAGGCCATGCGGGTGGCCTGATCGGCCATCGCCTCGCCGATCTCGCGGCGGCCGTGACCGACGTTGACGCACCACAGCCCGGCGATGCCGTCGATGAAACGGTTGCCCTTGGCATCCTGGACGTAGATGCCGTCGCTGTCGGTGATCAGGTCGCAGCCCTCCTCGTGAAAGGTGCTGAAGTCGGTGAACGGATGGATGAAGTGATCCTTGTCTTTCTGCCACAGCGCTTGGGCATCGTGGGCACGGGTCTCGATGGTCATGGTGTCGTCTCGCACATTGAAAGCGGTCAGTGCCGGGATGGGTGGCCGCGATGAGTCGTCGTTGTGATACGTCGTTGCGTTCGCAAAGAGACTAGCGAGGAAGGGTAGGGCGGGAATATATCCTGATAGGGGTATATCGCAACGACCCGGGAGCCGCCTAATGTGTTCCATGACCCAAACACCTGACAAGCACAAAGGGGAGACTTCATGGCGGTTTCCATTGACGGCCAACGGCTGTGGGACAGTCTGATGGCGATGGCCGAGATCGGCCCGACCGAAAACGGCGGTAGTTGTCGCCTGGCCTTGACGCCGGAAGATGCCGCCGGACGACGCCTGCTGCTCGACTGGTGCGAGGCGCTCGGTTGTACCTGGCAGGTCGATCGCGTCGGCAACCTCTTCATCCGCCGCGCCGGCAAGCGCGACGATCTCGCGCCAGTGGCCATGGGAAGTCATCTCGATACCCAGCCCAAGGGCGGTCGCTTCGACGGCATTCTCGGCGTTCTGGCCGGGCTCGAAGTGCTGCGCACACTCGCGGACCGCGACATCGTCACCGAGCTGCCGCTGGTACTGGTGGTCTGGACCAACGAGGAAGGCAGCCGTTTCGCGCCGGCCATGGTCGCTTCCGGTACCTATGCCGGTGCGTTCAGCGTCGAGTCGACCCTGGCCCGTGAGGACCGCGACGGCGTGACGTTCGGCGAGGCTCTCCAGGCCTGCGGTTATGCCGGCGAATCGCCGGTCGGCGAGCCGCGTCTGGACAGCTTCTTCGAGCTGCACATCGAACAGGGCCCGGTGCTCGAGGAAGAAGGCGAGACCATCGGCGTGGTGACTGGTGTCCAGGGCATGCGCTGGTTCGATGTGACGCTTGCGGGGCAGTCGGCCCATGCCGGTCCCACCCCCATGCGTTATCGGCGCGATGCCCTGGCCGCGGCGGCGCGTCTGATCGACCGGCTGCAGGCCCATGCGCTGGCCGACGAAAGCGGCGACACCAAGGTGACCTGCGGCTGCCTGGAGGTCGTGTCCGCCTCTCGCAATGTGGTGCCAGGCGACGTCAAGCTCACCATCGACCTGCGCCATGTGGTAGAGAACGAACTCGACGCATTGCAGGCGTATTTCGAGGGACTGCTCAGCGAAGTGGGCGAGACCTGCGGCGTCACGGTGACCCAGGAGCGGATCTGGGCCTCGCCGGTGGTCGAGTTCGCCCCCGAGTGCGTCGCTGCGGTGGAAAGTGGCGCCCGAGAGCAGGGGCTGAAATACCGTCGCATGATGAGCGGTGCCGGTCATGATGCCGTCTATGTGTCGCGGGTCGCGCCGACGGCCATGATCTTCGTGCCCTGCCGCGACGGCATCAGCCACAACGAGGCCGAATACGCCACGCCGGAAGACTGTGCCGCAGGCACGCAAGTGCTCTGCGATGCGATTCTTGAACGCGCCAACCGTGCGTCCTGATACTGGGAGAACAACATGACTCACTCCACCCCTTCAAACCCCGTCACTCACGCCGATTGGCAGGCCCTGGCCGAGCACCTGACTGTCGAAGCAGGCCTCGAGGCGCGTGCCTATATCGATGACACCTTCGTCGATGCCGCCGATGGCGCGACCTTCACCACGCTCAATCCGGCCACCGGCGAGACGCTCGCCGAAGTGGCCAGTTGCGATGCGGCCGACGCCGAGACGGCGGTGTCGGTGGCGCGGCGTGCCTTCGAGAGCGGCGCGTGGTCGCGTTCGTCACCGGGCGAACGCAAGGCCGTGCTGCTGCGTCTGGCCGACCTGATGGAGGCGCACAAGCACGAGCTGGCGCTGCTCGACAGCCTGGACATGGGGAAGCCGGTATCGAGTGCCATGGGCGACATGGCCGGCGCCATCGGTTGCATTCGTCACCATGCCGAGTCCATCGACAAGCTCTATGGTGAAATCGCGCCCACCGGCGAGGAAAGCCTGGGGCTGGTTCTGCGCGAGCCGCTGGGTGTGGTGGCGTCGATCGTGCCCTGGAATTTCCCGTTGATGATGACGGCCTGGAAGATCGGCCCGGCGCTGGCGGCTGGCAACAGTGTCATCCTCAAGCCGTCGGAAAAATCACCGCTTTCGGCGCTGCGCCTCGCCCAGCTGACGCGTGAAGCCGGCTTGCCGCGCGGCGTTTTTCAGGTACTGCCCGGCTTCGGTCATACCGTGGGCAAGGCCTTGGCATTGTCCATGGGGGTCGACTGTCTGGCTTTTACCGGCTCCACCGGGGTCGGCAAGCAATTGATGCAGTACGCCGGTCAGTCGAATCTCAAGAAGGTCTTTCTAGAGTGTGGCGGCAAGAGTCCGAATCTCGTCTTCGCCGACTGCAAGGACCTGGATCGTGTGGCCGAACACGCTGCCGCCGCGATCTTCCACAATCAGGGCGAGGTGTGCATCGCCGGCTCGCGCCTGCTGGTCGAGAACAGCATTCGCGAGCGTTTCGTCGGCAAGGTGCTGGCCGCCGCCGAACGCATGCAGCCCGGCGACCCGTTGGATCCGGCGAGCTTCATGGGCGCGATGGTCGATCAGACCCAGTATCAACGCGTACTCGACTACATCCGCCAGGGTGTCGAAGAAGGTGCGACGCTACGTGCCGGCGGCCAGGCGCTGGATGTCGAAGGGGCCAAGGGCCAGGGTCTGTTCATCGGGCCGACGGTATTCGATGGCGTCACCGACACCATGGCCATCGGTCGGGAGGAAATATTCGGCCCGGTATTGGCGGTGTTCGGCTTCGACACCGAGGAGGAGGCCGTACGGCTGGCCAACGACAGCGACTATGGCCTGGCGGCGGGCCTGTGGAGTCAGGACATCGATCGCATCATGCGCGTCACCCGTCGGCTGCGCTCGGGCCAGGTCTTCGTCAACAACTGGGCCGATATGGATCAGACGGTGCCCTTCGGCGGGGTCAAGCAGTCTGGAAACGGTCGCGACAAGTCCCACCATTCGCTGGAGGAATACTCCGATCTCAAGACCGTCTGGATGACGCTCGCCACCTGAGCGCCGCCCACGCCATGCATCAGGGCGGGAGCACCGGCACGTGCATGGAGGCACCGCCGGCCCGAGGGCCGGCGGTGCCTCCATGCTCGGCGCGGCCGGCTGGTGCCCGAAATGGCCGGCGCTGAATAGCTGCAGACAGAGGAGAGCAGGGCAGTGGGCGGACTTTCGAGGGACGCTTACTGTCCCGCCTGCTGGCGGGAGACCAGCGCCACGTGATCGAGAAAAAGCCGAAAGAGCTGCGATTGGCTGGAAACCTCGAGGCGCTGATAGAGGTGCTTGCGATGGACCTTGACGGTGCCGTCGCTGATGCCCAGTTCGCGGGCCGCCGACTTCGTGGAGTGACCGGCCAGCAGCAGACGCACGATCTCCCGTTCGCGTGCCGTCAGGCGTTCCCGCCCGAAGCTGTCGAAGGCTTCCTCCACCGGTTCCCGCTCGGCCAGGCATTGGTGGAAGCGGTGTTCCTGCCACTTCCAGTATTCCCCTAGCAGCACTTCCAGTACCGGCGAGATATGGCGTAGCGCCAGCATATCCCGGCGGGTGATCCGTGGGGCATCGTCGCGAAACCCCAGTGACACCACCATGACGACGTCAGTGTCGACCCTGGCGAACAAGCCGATCTCGTCGGTGAGTCCCAGGGCCCGATAGTAGTGGTGATAGTAGTCGCTGTTCTCGAAACGGTCCGGTGCCAGCTCGCGCAGTCGGTGTGCGCCGTTCTCCAGCCCGTCATGCACGGCCTGGAAGAAGGGATCGAGCAGGAAGGCCTGGTTCAAATAGCGTTCGATTCCCTGTTCGCGCCGCGTGGCTGGGTAGTTGTCGTGTATCAGCAGCGGGCGCCGTTGTCCTTTATAGGTATTGATCAGAATGGTGTCGAAACCGACCAGCTCGCGCAGCGTCTGTTCCAGCAGGAGCGGAAAGCCGCTCCCGGTGACGGCCTGGAAAAGACAGGCCAGATGATGGTGCCAGGTCAGGCTGGCGGCACTTGCGAGATGGTCGGTGGGTGTCACGAAAAATCAGACCCTGAGCAGAAGGTGTTCGCGCTCCCAGGAGCTGATCACCTGGAAGTATTCGCGGTGCTCGGCGCGCTTGACCGCCAGGTAGCTGTTGGTGAAACGTTCGCCGAGAATCTCGGCCAGTGGCTGGCATTCGCTCAGCATATCCAGCGCCGGGCGGATATCGTCGGGCAGTTTGTGGCCACCGGACCAGGCCGACCCGACCATCGGCGGACGTGGTTCGAGCTGGCCGAGCATGCCGAGATAGCCGCAGGCCAGCGAGGCCGCCATCACCAGGTAGGGGTTGGCATCGGCTCCGGCCAGGCGGTTCTCGACCCGCGTTGCCTCAGGCGTCGAGACCGGCACCCGCAGACCCACCGTGCGGTTGTCGGTACCCCATTCGACGTTGGTTGGCGCCGAGCCGCTGGTCTCGGTGCGCATCAGCCGACGGTAGGAGTTGACGTTGGGCGCTAACAGCGGCATGGCCGAGGGTAGGTAGTGCTGTAGCCCGCCGATGAACTGCTGGAACAACCGGCTGGACTTGCCGTTTTCGCCAGCGAACAGGTTATCACCGGACTCGGCGTCCAACAGGCTCTGATGGAGATGCATCGAACTGCCGGGCTCATTGGCCATCGGCTTGGCCATGAAGGTGGCGTACATGCCGTGACGGAGCGCCGTTTCGCGCAAGGCGCGCTTGAACATCACCACCTGATCGGCCAGCCGCAGGGGATCGCCGTGTTGGAAGTTGACCTCCATCTGCCCTGCGCCTTCTTCGTGAATCAGAGTATCCAGGTCGAGGTCCATGGCATCGCAGTAGTCGTACATCTCCTCGAAGAGCGGATCGAACTCGTTGACCGCGTCGATGGAGAATGACTGGCGACTGCTCTCCTGACGTCCGTTGCGGCCGATCGGCGGTTCGAGCGGATAGTCGGAGTCGGTGTTGGTCTTGACCAAAAAGAACTCGACCTCGGGCGCGACGATCGGCTTCCAACCGCGCGCCTCGTAGAAGGATAACACCCGCTTGAGCACGTGACGGGGGGAAAGTTCCACCGGCTCGCCGGTCAGGTAGTGGCAATCGTGGATGATCTGAGCGGTGGCATCATCGGCCCAGGGCACCAGGAAGACGGCATTGGGGTCGGGCACCAGCTCCATGTCCCGCTCGGCAGGGTTCCAGAAATGGATGTCATCGTCGTCGGGATAACCGCCAGTGACGGTCTGGATGAAGATCGAATCCGGCAGTCGCGGGCGGCCACCGCCCAGGTACTTGCCGGCGGGCATGATCTTGCCCTTCAGGATGCCGGTGAGGTCGGTGACCAGGCACTCGACCTCGGTGATGCCACGCGCCTGGAACCAGTCGTTGAAGTGGGGTTGTTCTTGACGGTTACTCATAAAGTGTCCTTGTTCTGCAGATGGCCCCGGCCCCGTCAGAGCGGCCGGGACCTGTCGCCTCAGCGTGACTGGACTTCTGACCAAAGCTGCTGGAAGACCTGCAGTTGCTCGCCTTCGAGGCTGGGCGTGAAGTGCAGGCGCTGCATGTCTTCCTCGGACGGCTGGATCGGAGGCTGGGTCAGTATGTCGTCAAGATAGGGCTGAGCTTCCGCATTGGGGCTGGCGTAGTAGTTGTAGTTGGAGAGCTGAGCGCCGATCTTGGCATCCAGGATGAAGTTGATGAACTTGTGGGCCAGATCGGGGTGGGGGGCCTTGGAAGGGATCAGCATGGTATCCACCCACATTTCGGTCCCCTCGTCGGGAATCATGAACTCGATGTTCTTGAATGACTCCGGATTCTCCTGGCGATAGAAGAGGTAGTCGCCGTTATAGCTCAAGGCGGCGTGCGTCACGCCGCGTGCCAGTTGCTGCAGGCTTGGCGTCCCGTCGACGAAGCCGCTGAAATTGTCGCGGTTCTTGGTGTCGATCAGCAGTCTTGCGGCCTCCTTCCAGGCCTCGGTGTCGGTGCAGTCATAGCCGTGGCCCAGGTATGCACAGGCGCCGCCCATGGTGACCTGGCCATCGCCCATCAGCGCGAAGGGGTGTCCCGAGTTGACCTCGGAATCGAACATCAGCGACCAGCTCTTGGGGGCATCGGGGAACGTCTCGGCATTGTATACCAGACCGGTCACGCCCCACTGGTAAGGTGCCGAATAGGTACTCTGCGGGTCATAACTAGGATTCTTGAACTGCTCCATGACATTGTCCAAGTTGGGAATCTTGGACTTGTCGAGCTTCTGCACCATGCCAGTCTCGATCAGCCGTGGCACGTAGTAGTTGGATGGTACGATGATGTCGTACTGCGACACCCCGCCGGCATTGAGTTTGGCGAACATCTCGGGTAGCGAGTTGTAGTAGTTCTGCACCACCTCGGCGTCGTATTTCTCCTCGAAGGCCTCGATGATGGCCGGGTCCATGTATTGGGTCCAGTTGAACAGGTACAGCTTGTTGTCTTCCTGAGCCTGGGTGCCGCCGGCCAGCAATAGGCCTCCGAGTGCAGCGGCGATTCTTGTGGTCATTGTTTTCATCGTGTCGCTCTCCTTCGGTGCTACGTTTTGTTGGTGCTACATCGTTTTGACAGGAAGCGCCTAGCGGCGCCCCTGGCGGTTGAAAAGCATGCTGAATATGGCGGCCATGGCCACCGCACCGATCATCAGGGTGGCAATCGCATTGATCTCGGGCGTCACTCCTTTCTTGATGGCGCTCCAGATATAGATCGGCAATGTGGCGCTCTCCGGTCCTGCCGTGAAGAAACTGATCACGAAGTCGTCGATCGATAGCGTAAACGACAAGAAGAAGGCGGAGATCAACGCTGGTTTGATGGTTGGCACCATGAAGTGCACCACGCGTTTGATCGGCGACGCATAGAGGTCCTTGGCAGCTTCGAACAGGGTCGGGTCCAGGCCCACGAAGCGCGAGTAGACGATCAGTGCCACGAACGGAATCTGGAACGTCACATGCGCGATGATCATGGTGCCGAGCCCTGGTTGCAGCAGGCCGGTCCATTCATGAATCTGCACGAAGAAGGCCATCTCGGAAATGCCGAAGACGATATCCGGCAGCACGATAGGCAGATAGATCAAGACGATCAGCCAGCCCAGTTTGCGATGGCGATGTCGGTACATGCCATAGCCAATCAGGCACCCCACCACCAGCGCCACGACCGAGGAGCTCACCGCCAGCACCAGGCTGTTGCCGAAGGCACTGATGATCTGCTCGTTACCGAACAGCCTGCGGTACCAGGCCAGCGAGAAGTTTTCGAAAACGGCTGTGCTGTTGGCCGAGTTGAAGGAAAACAGCACGATCACCAGGAGTGGCGCGTAGAGGAAAACCAGCGTCACCCACCAGATACCGGCGAGACCGCGCGCAAGCGTTCGCTTTTTCATATCACTACCTCCTCACCACCGCCGAGACGCTTGCCGATACGCCGCATGGCGAACAGGCCGATGAATGTCGCGATCAACATCAGGATTGCGCCCGCGGCGCCCAGGGGCCAATTGGAGCTGCCCGCGAACTGGTTGGCGACCAGGTTGCCGAGCATCATGCCCTTGCCGCCGCCGAGCAGCTCGGGAATCACGTACATGCCGAAGGCGGGAATCGCCACCAGCACCGTGCCGGCCAGCAAACCTGGCAGCGTCTGCGGGAAGACCGCGTGCCAGAAGGCCCGCACCGGACTGGCATAGAGGTCCTGCGCGGCCTGTACCTGCGCCGTATCGAGCTTTTCGAAGGCGGCATACAGCGGGAGTACCATGAAGGGCAGGAAGTTGTAGACCAGCCCCAGGGTGACCGCGAAGTTGGAGGGATACAGCCCCATGTTGGGCGCCACCAGCCCTATGCTCTCGGCCAGGCTGGAAAGCGGTGTTTCCGGTGCCAGCAGGTTCATCCAGCCGAAGGCACGAATCACCTGATTGGTCCACGATGGCACGACGACCAGCAACAACAGGACCGGCCGCCACTTCTCACGACAGGTCGTGATGTAGTAGGCCACCGGATAGGCGACGATCACGACCAGCACCGTCGATACCAGGGTCTGCCACAGCGAGCGCAGCAAGGTATAGAGGTTGCCCGGGCTCCAGCCGAGAAAGCCCACGCCCGCCAGCCGTTCGAAGGCGTCCAGTGACAGGGGCATCTGCGGCAGGCCATAGGGGCCGTTGGTCATGAAGGCCACCCCCATCAGATACGCACTGGGCAACACCAGGAAGATGAAGATCCAGAAGGCCCCGGGCGCCACCGTGAACAACAAGTGACGGGTCTCGCGGACCATGGCCCGGCTGCGGGCAGTGGGTACGGCTCCAGAATAGGACATGTGCGCCTCCTCACTCGTGCAGGGTGACCAGGTCTTCCGGCGCTACCGCCACCGTCACCGTTTCGCCGATCTCGGGCAGGTGACGGCCGCGGTTATTGACCGTGGCCTGCAGGGTGGTATCGCCGATCTCCAGACGGAACTCGGCATGACTGCCGCGATAGAGCCGCTCGGCCACTTTAGCCGTCAGATGATTGTCGCCCTCGACCTTGCCGGGCAGCAGGTCCAGCGTCTCGGGGCGAATCAGCAGAAGCTCCCCGTCGCCGGGGTCCTCGGCGGTGAGCGTCCCCAGCGCCGTGGTCAGGCGACCGTCCTGGCGGGTGCTGATCGGATAGAGGTTGTCGTGACCCATGAAGCGCGCCACGAAGGCGTTCACCGGACGCTCGTAGACTTCCCGCGGGGCTCCGACCTGCTGGATGGTGCCGCCATTGAGGACGGCGATACGGTCGGACATGACCATGGCCTCCTGCTGATCGTGGGTCACGAACACGAAGGTCATGCCGAGCCGTTTCTGCACCCGCAGCAGTTCCACCTGCAACTGGCTGCGCAGGCCGGCATCCAGTGCCGAGAGTGGTTCGTCGAGCAACAGGACATCAGGCTCGCAAATCAGCGCCCGAGCCAGCGCGATGCGCTGGCGCTGGCCGCCGGAGAGCTGATCGACATGACGGTCGACCAGGTCGCCGAGCTTGATGAAGTCGGCAATCTCATCGACCTTGACATGACGCTCAGCCGCCGGCATGCCGCGCATCTTCAACCCGAAGGCCAGATTTTCGCGGACCGAAAGGTGCGGGAAGAGCGCATAGGATTGGAAGACGGTATTGACGCTGCGCCGGTGGGGCGGTACTTCGGTGACGTTCTTGCCGCCTACTACCAGCGATCCGTCGTCCGGCTCCTCGAGGCCGGCGAGGATCCGCAGCAGGGTGGTCTTGCCGCATCCGGAAGGCCCCAGCAGGGTGAAGAACTCGCCGGCCCGGATGTCCAGGTCGACGCCGTCGAGCGCCACGGTATCGCGCCCGAAGCGCTTGTGCAGGCCCTGCATTTCGATCGAGGATGCCTTGCGGTTCGCCCGATCCTGCTCATCGGCAGCCGGGTGGACCCCCGGCTTGTCGGCAATCTCCGCCGTGGTGGTCTCGCTCATGGGGATACCCTCTCGCTTGTCGGCGGCCCCTCTCAGAGCCGGTCGCGCAGTTTGTAGAAGTTGGTAGCCAGTACCAGCAGGGGCTTGCGCAGGGCTCGCCCACCCGGGAACTGCCGGTGTGGCATGGCAGCGAAGACATCGAAACGCTCGCTCTGGCCGGCGATGGCCTCGGCCATCAGCTTGCCGGCCAGTCCTGCCATGGCCATGCCGTGCCCGGAGTAGCCCTGGGCATAATAGAGATTGTCGCCCAGGCGGCCGAAGTCGGGAGCCCGGTTCAGGGTGATGGCCACGTCGCCGCCCCATCGATACTCGATGGGGACGCCTTCCAGCACCGGAAACAGCCGGGCGATCTTGGCATCCATGCGTGCCTGCAGCTTCGGCGGCTCGCGGCCGTCGTAGCTGACCTCGCCGCCGTAGATCAAGCGGCGGTCGGCACTGAGACGATAGTAGTCGAGCACGAAATTGGCGTCGGCCAGGGCATCGTTCTGCGGCAGCACCTGCGCCGCCTGGGCCTCGCTCAAGGGGGCGGTGGCGATCATGTAGTTGGCGGCGCGCATGATGCGTCCGGAGAGCTCCGGCACCAGGTCGCCGTGATAGGCATTGGTGGCCAGTACCACGAAGTCGGCGGTCACCTGGCCGCGTTCGGTGATGACCGTGGCCGGCTGCCCGCGGCGGATTTCGCGGGCGGCGCTGCGCGGGTGCACGCGCACGCCGGCGCGCTGTGCCGCCCGGGCCAGACCCAGGGTGTAGTTGAGAGGATGGAGGTGCCCACCCTCACGGTCATGGAGGGCCGCCGGGTAGGTGTCGGTGACCACGTGCTCGCGCAGGGCATCGCCTTCTAGCCATGTCAGGGCGTCGTAGTCGTAGTCGCGGGCCATCTGCTCGCGGAAGGACGAGAGTTCCTTGATATGGCGCGGCTTGACCGCCGCGTGCAGGTAGCCCCAGGCCAGTTCGCAGGGAATCGCATGACGCTCGACCAGCTCGGCGGTGAGGCGTACCGCCTCGCGGCTCATTTCCCATATTTCACGGGCACGGGGCAGCCCGAGGGCCTGCTGGACGGTAGTGATATCGGTGCCCAGCCCGGGCAGGATCTGCCCGCCGCTGCGGCCGGAGGCGCCGTGGCCGATGTCGCCGGCCTCGAGCAGTACTACCGAGTAGCCGCGTTCGGCCAGATGCAGCGCCGTGGAACAGCCGGTCACCCCGCCGCCGATCACGCATACGTCGGCCCGGGTGTCGCCTTCCAGAGGTTGGCTGGGCTCGAGCTCGACGGCGATGGAGGCCCGATACCAAGAAGCAGGAGGATCGGAGACGGTACTGCACATAGATGTCATCCTGTTATTGTTGTTGAAGAATTGACGAGAATACGACAAAACTACTTTCGATATACAAGCGATGGTCGTGGGTGGTGGATCGTCAGATTCCCAGCCTGTCGCGCAGGTTATAGTACCAGGCGCCCATGGCGGTGAGCGGAACCTGCAGCCTTCGTCCTCCGGGGAAGGAGTGCTGGGGCAGGCTGGCGAAAATATCGAAGCGTTCAGCCTGTCCCTGAATCGCATCGCTGATCACCTTGCCCGCCAGATGGGTGCAGGTGAGGCCATGGCCGCTATAGCCTTGCGCGTAGTAGATGTTCGTTCCGATGCGACCGAACTGCGGGAGACGCGTCAGCGTCAAAAGGAAGTTGCCGGTCCAGGCAAAATCCACTTTCGTGTCTTTCAACTCCGGGAACGTCCTGAGCATCTTCGGGACGATCAATGCCTCGATTTTTGCCGGCTCACGCGCGCCGTATGTGACGCCGCCGCCATAGACCAGCCGGCCATCACCGGACAGGCGAAAATAGTCCAGGAGGTAATTGCAGTCCTCGACGCAATTGTCTTTCGGGAGCAAGCGCCGTTGTACCCTTTCCGGCAGGGGCTCGGTGGTGATGATCTGGGTGCCGCAAGGTATGGCCTTGGACTCCAGTTCTGGCAGCAGGCCATTGAGGTAGGCGTTGCCGGCGACCAGCACGTAGTCTGCTTCGACACTGCCTTGCTCTGTATGAACGACCGGCTTGTCACCTTCGCGAACGTGCAGTGCCGGGGACTCTTCGTAAATGGTTCCGCCCAGGGACTCCACGGCGTCGGCTTCACCACGCACCAGGTTCAGGGGGTGGAAATGCCCGCCGCTGTGATCGATAAGGCCACCGGCGTAGCGCTCGGTTCCCACGTATTGCTGGATGGCATGTGCGTCGAGAAGCTCGAGCTGTTCGTGGCCGTGTTTTTCCCAGAGCTTTTTTTTCTCGACCAGCTCATCGAACTGCTTGCGGTTGCATGCAGCGAAAATGCCGCCTTCCTTCAGGTCACATTGAATGCCGTAGTCTTTGACGAAGCGGCGCAGGATACGCCCGCCCTCGAAGGCCATCCGGCCCATCTCGGCGCCGACCTTCTGGCCGTACTGGCGCTCGATGAAGTCGATGTCGCGACTGTAGCTGTTGACGATCTGTCCGCCATTGCGGCCGGAAGCACCGAATCCGATGCGGTTGGCTTCCAGGACAACCACGTTGTAGCCATTCTCGGCCATGTGGAGGGCGGTAGACATGCCGGTAAAACCGGCGCCGATGATGCAAATGTCTGCCTTTACATGACCCAGCAGGGGCGGTCTTGCTCGCGCGTCATTGGCGGACGCCGCGTAATAGGACTGAGGATAAGACGTTGCCAGCACGGTTTGCTCCCGAACCATCGTTGTGTCTTGGCCAGCCTTTGCTAAATGTCGGCCTTGTGAGTCTTTGCGTTGGGATAACGTTACGAAGGAGTGGCAATCCTGTGATATACCCCCTTGGGTATATTTTGAGTGCAAGTCGCGAGGACGGTGCCACGAAGTTCTCGGGAAATGAGCATGTATCATGGCTTGCAGCAAGACGATGCTCGAAAGACTGCACTGCCGTATGGTTCGCGCCTTTCAAGGATGACTAAAAAAGAATCGCTTGCATGAATGGGGTATCATGAGGCGCCATGGCGGATATCAAGAAACTGCCGCTTCTCGTATAGGACAACTCATGGCTCGTGCTCCCTTCGAACTGGCCGGTACACGCATTCCTCCCGGCAGCCGGGCACAGATCGATGTGCCGGTGGCCAAGCTTTACACCCATGCACCGCTGCATATTCCCGTCGAGGTCGTCCATGGTCGTCAGCCCGGGCCGACCCTGCTGGTCTGCGGCGCCATCCACGGCGATGAGATCAATGGGGTCGAGATCGTGCGTCGCATGCTCAGACTGGCGTCGTTATCGCGCTTGCGCGGCACGTTGATCGCGGTCCCTATCGTCAATGTATTCGGGTTCGTGCAACAGACCCGCTATTTACCCGATCGGCGTGACCTGAATCGTTGTTTTCCGGGCAGCGAGGTCGGGTCGCTCGGGTCGCGTGTCGCGGCGCTGTTTCGCGAGCAGATCGTCGATCTGGCGACGCACATCGTCGATCTGCATACCGGGGCGATTCATCGTACCAACCTTCCCCAGGTGCGGGCGCAGCTGCGTGACCGGCCCGAGACGCAGGCCATGGCGGAAGCATTCGGTGTGCCGGTGATCCTCAATGCCGAATTGCGCGAGGGGAGTCTTCGGGAATACGCGCAATCGCGCAACGTGCCGGTGTTGACCTACGAGGCGGGCGAAGCGTTGCGCTTCGACGAGTGGGCCATCGCGCCGGGCGTGCGGGGTGTGCAACGGGTCATGCGCCTGCTGGGCATGCTGCCCGCCGATCGGCGGCGGCACGCGACCGCCTCGGCGGAGGTGGCCAATGGGTCGAGCTGGGCGCGCGTGTTGCGCGAGGCGATGTGCTGGGGCGCGTCGCCGACCCGTTCGGCAACGCCGAGCAGGAGGTGCTTGCCAACGCCGATGGCATCGTGATCGGCATGAGCAATCTGCCACTGGCGAACGAAGGGGAAGCCCTGTTTCATGTGGCCCGTTTCGATGAGATCGAAGAGGCCGAAAACGCCGTGGAAACATTCCACTCTGACTTCGAGACGGGGCCTGGCCTGTAGCCCCGTCGTGGGGTGGCCCGGCAGCGGAGTGGCCGGGCGCGTCATGCGGGGGCGGTGTCAGGCGATGGCCCGCTCGGGGTCGTGTACCTTGCTCAAGGCCTCGTCGAAGACCGCGAGATCGGCGCCGGGACGGTGAGCGTTTTCCGACAGATGGCGGCGGAACTGACGTCCGCCGGGGCAGCCCTGGAACAAGCCCAGCAGGTGGCGAGTGACATGATTGAGCTTGGCGCCTGCCGCCAGGCGCTCTGCGATATAGGGCCTCAGGGCACGTGCCGCCTCCTGCCGGCTGGTCACGGGCGACGGTGTGCCATAGAGCGCGGCATCCACGCCGGCCAGCAGCCAGGGGTTCTGGTACGCTTCGCGCCCGATCATCACGCTATCGACGTGCTCAAGGTGTGCTTGGCAGTCTTCCAGGGACTTGATACCGCCATTTATGCCGATATGCAGTGCGGGATACTGGGCCTTGAGCCGATGCACGCGGGCATAGTTGAGCGGCGGGACATCGCGATTTTCCTTGGGGGAGAGTCCCTCGAGCCACGCCTTGCGGGCGTGGATGATGAAGGTGTCGGCGCCGGCGTCCGCGACCGTGCCGATGAAGCGTGCCAGGTCGGCGTCCTCGTCCTGGTCGTCGATGCCGATGCGGCACTTCACCGTGACGGGAATCGAGGCCGCGGCCTGCATGGCGCGCACCGCTGCCGCGACCTTGTCGGGGTACGCCATCAGGCAGGCCCCGATCAGGTTGTTCTGTACCCGGTCGCTGGGGCAGCCCACGTTCAGATTGACCTCGTCGTAACCCCACGCCTCGGCGATCGCCGCGCATTCTGCCAGCTCGGCAGGGTCGCTGCCGCCCAGTTGCAGTGCCAGCGGGTGCTCCACGTCGCTGTAGCCCAGGAAGCGCTCGCGAGGGGACCCATGCAGAATTGCCCCGGTCGTGACCATCTCGGTGTACAGCAGCGCCTCGCGGGTCAGCGTCCGAGCGAAGGCCCTGTAATCGCGGGTCGTCCAATCCATCATCGGGGCGACGGAGAAGGTTCTATCCAGCTTAGGCCGCGTGGCTGTAGGCTTTCCGTGGGTTGTGACGTTTTCGCTCATAACCATAACTGGTAATATTTACAGTGATTTTGCCGCGTTTTGCGTGCTGTGTTGTCACAAATTTGGCACCGCGTGGCATCCGAATTTGTCACATTGCGGGAGGGGTTGTGGCCACCATCGTAAAGCGGCGGAAAAAGGACGGCAGTCTCTCATACCTGGCTAGGATCCGCATCGCCCGTAAAACCAGCGGATATTATACAGAGTCGCGGACGTTTCCGCGCAAAGCAATGGCTGAAGAGTGGGCCAAGCGCCGGGAACTGGAGCTCAGCGCCCCGGGTGGGGTGATATCAGCGAAGTGGCGACATGTCACCCTCAGTGATGCTTTCGATCGCTATCTTATCGAGTTCGGGCAGGGCGCTGGGCGTTCAAAGCGTGCCACGATCGAACAACTCGGAAGGTTCCCTATCGCCAGAGCGCTGATTACTGAGCTCACTAGCGAGCAGGTCATCGATCATGCCTTGATGCGGCGTAACAGCGGGATCAAGCCCTCGACGATCAACCAGGATGTCGTTTGGCTCGGGATCATCCTGAAAACAGCCGCCGCGGCTTGGAAGATGCCCGTCGACCTCAACGAATTCGAAGCCGCGAAGCTGCTCTTACGAGGGAAGGGGCTCATTGCCAAGGCAGAAGAGCGCGATCGGCGACCATCTGAAGATGAGATACAGCGGCTTCGCTCGTTTTTTCGACGCTCACAGCGCATCCGACCTTCAGCGATTATTCCCATGGAAGACATTATGGACTTCGCAATCGCTTCAGCCAGACGCCAGGCAGAGATCGTTCGGCTGCGATGGAGTGATGTTGATGAAAGCTCGATGACCTGCCTCGTGAGGGATGCGAAGCATCCCCGACAAAAGCTTGGTAATCATAAGCGTTTCAAGCTCACTCATACGGCCATGAATATCGTAAAGCGGCAGCCACGGCAGCAGGGCGTCGACGAGATATTTCCATTCAACAGCAAGTCTATCGGGACCCGGTGGCGCGGTGCCTGCGCTGCCTGTGGCGTAGAGGATCTCCGTTTCCATGATCTTCGCCACGAAGCAACATCGCGGTTATTCGAGTTGGGCTACGAGATCGTGGAGGTGCAGCAATTCACGCTGCATGAAAGCTGGGATGTGCTAAAGAGATATACTCACTTACGGCCCGAGAATTTAGAGCTCCGTCACTGATTTATTCTTGGGCATGCCTTTTTTAATTTTTGGTAATATTTGTGGCATGTTTCCTTCTCCTCTTTTTTTAACTGCCGAGGTGGAGTGAAAGCATTGATGATGCCTGTTTCGGGGGGTAGGTATAAGTTTTTTTGTATTTCCATGACGTCATGGCTTAAGTCTAGCATTGCTTTGCTTGAGCATAGTTTCAGGCCTTTGATTCTGATGCTTTTTACTTCGTTGTAAGTTAGCTCTGGGCATTTTTTAATTGTGAGGTTCATGAAGCTTTCTGTGATTTCAGGGTCGCTGTTTTTGTAAAAGCTTTCTGTTGCATGTGTGAGCATTGAAGCTATTAATATTAAACCGCATAAGGATTCAAATAATGAAGTTATTGGGTTTTTAAATACTTCAGGTAAGCTAAATACTGTTAGTAGGTAAAATGGAAGTAAGCTCGCTGAGGCAGCCAAAGCGGTTATCCACGACTCACATTTCATCCAGGTGAAAAGGATTGCGGTGGAGGTGATTAGTATGATTAGGAGGTTTTTTATAAAAGAGATGGTTCGTTATCCTGATTTTGCAAATCAATGTTCTCACCTGTTTTTTTATTAAGGTGGGTGATGTCAGTCGAATTGTTAAGCACATGCATCTTTCGATGGCAATTTGGACACAGCGCGACGGTGTTCTCGATCGTATCTTCGCCACCGCGAGCTAACCACTCAATGTGATGGCACTCGAGATAGGGCTCGCCATCTTTAGTTATGAAGGGCGCAGGTTTTTCACACAGTTCGCAGATGCCGGCGGCCCGACGTTTGGCGTAGGCGGCGACATAGGGTGAACGACCATATTGCGCTGTT
Source organism: Chromohalobacter sp. (assembly GCF_039830575.1). Taxonomy (NCBI): domain Bacteria; kingdom Pseudomonadati; phylum Pseudomonadota; class Gammaproteobacteria; order Oceanospirillales; family Halomonadaceae; genus Chromohalobacter; species Chromohalobacter sp. The sequence continues at coordinate 80,140 of NZ_JBDOOX010000010.1, forward strand.
ATCACCGTTCTGGATCCCGCTGTAGCGGGAGCTTTTTTTGCACGGCTAAGCAGCTCACTATCTGACAACTTCCGCGCTTGGCGTTCGCGTTTCTGAAACGTTTTGCCAGCGGCGCCAGTGTCCAATAGAGCCGGTGTGTTATCTTTTAACTGTAGATGTCGGGTCCCGTGTGATTAACCACCCGTTTGGTAAATAACTCAGGCCGCTTGGCCTGCCATTCCTTCATCGCCGTGATCGGCGATTGATGATGCAGCGCTTTCTGCGGGATATGGTGATTGTACAG